>CAMZAI010000169.1 GCA_947304065.1 uncultured Clostridia bacterium
CCATCATGACCTCGCCTGCAGCGGGAACACCGTTTAAGCCGAGCAGCTCAACGGGAGTTGAAGGAGTGGCCTCCTTAACCTTGCGTCCCTTATCGTCTACCATCGCGCGTACCTTACCGTGAACGGAGCCGATAACAACGGTCTCGCCGACATTTAAGGTACCCTTCTGAACGAGTACGGTAGCAACGGGACCGCGGCCCTTATCGAGCTTGGCCTCGATAACCACGCCGCGTGCCTTTCTGTCGGGATTGGCCTTAAGTTCAAGCACATCCGCGGTGAGCAGTACCATCTCGAGCAGGTTCTCGATGCCCTCGCCGGTCTTTGCGGAAACGGGAACCATAACGGTATCTCCGCCCCAGTCCTCGGCAACGAGCTCGTATTCGGTGAGCTCCTGCTTTACGCGGTCAATGTTGGCGCCGGGCTTATCCATCTTGTTGATGGCGATGATGATCGAAACGCCTGCTGCCTTTGCATGGTTGATAGCCTCAACGGTCTGGGGCATAACGCCGTCGTCCGCAGCAACTACCAGGATCGCGATATCCGTCGACTGTGCGCCGCGCATACGCATCGAGGTAAACGCCTCATGTCCGGGCGTATCGAGGAAGGTGATCTTCCTTCCGCCGATCTCAACCATATATGCACCGATATGCTGTGTGATTCCGCCCGCCTCGCGCGCGGTAACGTTTGTCTTTCTGATGGCGTCAAGGAGTGAAGTCTTACCGTGGTCAACGTGACCCATTACGCAGACAACGGGAGGACGCTTCTGAAGCAGTGCCTCGTCCTCTTCTGTCTCCTTGAGCAGTTCTTCAACGATATTGACCTTAACTTCCTTCTCGCAGATGATCTCGTATTCGATCGCGATCTCTTCCGCTTCCTCGTAAGAAAGCTCGGAGTTCACGTTAACCATCTTGCCTGCAAGGAAGAGCTTCTTGATAAGAGCCGCTGCGGGCTGCTTCATCTTGTCCGCGAGTTCCTTGATGGTGATGACCTCGGGAACAACGATCGTCTTGATATCGTCCTCAACCTCGGTCTTGGGCTTTGCAACGGGCTTCTGGAACGCACCCTTGCGGTTCGGATCCTTCTTTCCCTTCTTGATACCGTCGTCGTCGAAATCGGCGCGGCTGTTCTTGTCGCCCTTGAAATTGCCCTTATTCTTTAAGCGCTCATCACGCTTGCCTCTGCTGATCTCATTCGCGAAATCGGCCTTGCTTGCGCCGCCTGCGGGCTTGTTGTCAGTCTTGCGTACAAATCTGCGGGGCTGCTCGCTGTCCTTATCTCCGAAGCCGGCCTGACCGCCTCTGGGAGCTCCGGTCCTGTCGCCGTAAGGCCTTCCGCCCTGTCCGCGATCTGACGAGTAAGTTCTCTGTCCGTCTCTCTGGCCGTCTCTTCCGCCCTGTCCGCCGAAGCCGGGCTTATTCCTGTCAAACGGACGTCCCTGTCCGCCCTGAGCACCGTCACGGTTCGGACGCTGTCCCTGGTTTCTGTCACCGTAAGGTCTTCCGCCCTGTCCGCGGTCGGAGGAATAAGTCCTCTCGCCCTCACGGTAGCCGCCCTGACCGCGTCTGTCGCCGCGGGGACCGCCCTGCTGCTGTCCGCGATCTGACGAATATGTGCGCTGTCCGTTCTGAGGCTTCTCATGACGGATAGCTGTGGGATTGTCAAAAATGTTGCCGTGCACAATGGGATTTACCAGAGACTTCGGCTCTGCAGCGGGTGCGGGTGCCGGAGCGGGTGCGGGCTCGGGCTGAGTCTCGGGCTCGGGCGCGGGTGCCGGTGTGGGAGCGATGTTCTCGGGCTCCTCAACGGGCGCTTTGCCGCTCTTGAAGTCGTCGGGAAGAACCGGAAGCGGGAAATCAGCCTCCGTTTTCTTCTTTTTCGGACGGTTGTCCGCATTTACCACGGGTGCCGAAGGATCGATCTGATCCGCGAATGCGCTGATCTTGTCGCCGAGCGCGTTCGTCAGGGCTCCCTTGGGTCCCATGTTCTTGTTCTGGGCATTGTTGGCCGCACGCTGCTTATCGCGCTCCGAACGTCCGTCAAATACCTGGTTCATGGGCATCTGAGGTCTCTGGGGCTGTCCGTCCGAAGGCTTGCGCGTGATCTGACGGCCGTCCTGCCTGATGATGACTCCGTCCGGATTCATCTTGAAGGGCAGAACCCTGTTGTCGGCAATGTTGATCAGTCTGCCGTCCTGAGCGACGCGGTAGTAGATCTCCCTTCCGTCGCGTGAACGCAGAACGCCGCGCCTGTTCGCAACTCCGCCCTGTGCGTTCTGGGGAGCCTGCGCGTTCTTCTGCGGCTTGTCGGCCTGAGCTTCCTTCGCCGCGGGCTTTGCAGGCTTTTCAGCCGGCTCTGCCTTTGCGGGAGCCTCAGCCTTTTCAGCCTCGGCAGGCTTTTCGGCCTTCGCGGGCTTCTTTGCCTTTCCGGAGCCTGCAAACGCAGCTCTGATCTTTTCCGCTTCTTCGTCGGTAACGGTGCTCATGTGGTTCTTCGCATCGCTGCCGGCATCCTGAAGGATCTTCAGGATATCCTGGGTAAGCGTTTTAGCATCAGCCTCCGCATTCCTTTCAAGTATTTCCTTTGCCAGTTCATGTATCCTAATTTTGGCCATATAGTTGTTTTTTCCTCCACCTAGCCGAATATGATCGGCGTATCATGCTATTTGTTATCGAGTAGATCTATGATTTTCTTCGCCATACCGGCGTTATTGATTGTAACCGATGCCCTGAATTCGGTTCCTATCGAATGTCCGAGATCGTCCTTCGTCCCGAAGGTGTAAAACGGAACCTTGTAAAAGGCACACATGTCCGAGAAATTCTTTTTGGTATTGTCGGATGCATCCTCCGCGACAAGGATCAGCGAAGACTTAAAAGACTTAACCGCCTTCTCGGTCAGGAACTCGCCTCCCTGCGCAAAGCCGGCCTTCTTCGAAAGGCCCAGGAGCGAATATATCTTCGCGTCAGCAGCTTCGCCCTTGAGGATCACCTCGGGTTTGTCGTTATTCTTCTTCACCGTTTTCAAGCTCCTTCAGCAGCTTCTCACGTACTTCCTCAGGTATCGCGTGCTTGAGACTCGCTTCGAGACCCTTGGACTTCAGCGCCTTTGCCAGGCACTCCTTTTTGCAGCAGACGTACGCGCCGCGTCCGTTCTTTCTGCCTGTTTTGTCCAGCTCGATCTCATCTTCGGGCGTAAGTATCACGCGGATCAGTTCCTTCTTCGGGAACATCTCTCCGCAGCCCGTGCACTTTCTCATCGGAATCTTCTTAACTGCCATCAATAATTATCCTCTGCCTGTGATTCACTCTTAATGTCGATCTTGTATCCCGTAAGTCTGGCCGCAAGTCTCGCGTTCTGGCCTTCCTTGCCGATCGCAAGCGAAAGCTGGTAATCGGGAACGATAACTCTTGCCGACTTCTCATACTCATCAGCCACAACCGAAACAACCTGTGCGGGGCTTAATGCGTTCCTGATCAGGATCGCGGGATCCTCGTTCCATTCGATGATGTCGACCTTCTCGCCTCTGAGCTCGTTAACGATCGCGTTTACTCTCGCGCCGTTAAGACCTACGCATGCGCCTACGGGATCGACGTTGGGATCGTTCGAGCTGACAGCCATCTTTGTTCTGGCTCCTGCCTCGCGGGCAATGCTCTTGATCTCTACGATTCCGTCATGAACCTCGGTAACCTCTTCCTCGAACAGGCGCTTTACCAGCTCCTTATGTGTTCTCGAAACGGAGATCCTGGGTCCCTTTGTGTTGTCCTTAACCTCGAGCACATAAACCTTGATGCGCTCCGTGGGACGGAAATGCTCGCCGGGGATCTGCTCTGCCTCGGTAAGGATCGCGTCCGCCTTGCCGAGATTAATGCTGATGTTGTTGCCTACATAACGCTGTACGATACCGGTAACAACCTCGTGCTCGATGTTCGAGTACTGGTTGAAGAGCACCTTGCGCTCCTCCTCGCGGATCTTCTGAACTACGGTCTGCTTTGCCTTCTGTGCCGAAATTCTCTGGAAATCCTTGGGAGTAACCTCGATGTTTACCTTATCGCCTACAGCGAGCTTCTTGCGGGGGAATTTTTCTTTTGCCTCCTCAAGCGTGATCTCCTCATCGGGATCGAAAACTTCCTCAACGATCGTCTTCTCGGCGTAAACCGAAACGGCGCCGTTCTCGCGGTTGATGTTCACGTGAATGTTCTCAACCTTGCCGTTGAACTCATTCTTGCACGCTGCGAGAAGTGAATTCTCGATAGCTTCAAGCATGACTTCCTTGCTTATGTCCTTCTCCTTTTCTATCAGATCGAGAGCCTCGATCAATTCTTTGTTGCCTGCCATTTTCCATTGTCCTCCTTATTCGTTATACTGATTTTCTATGTCTATCCCGGTTATCGGGATTGATCTCAAAAGTCTATCGTAAGAGCTATCTTCGCGATATTCTCGCGCTCAAACGCGGTCTCGGTGCCGTCAATAGTGACCTTCACGGTCTTGTCGTCAAAGCCCGAAAGTATTCCGACATACTCCTTAGTACCACCGACTGCTTTATAGAGTTTCAGCTCAACCTCTTTGCCGTTCTCCCTCACAAAGTCCTTATCCTTTTTGAGCTGTCTGCCGAGTCCGGGCGAGCTGACCTCCAGGATATAAGCGTCCGCGATGAAATCCTTTTCATCGAGCAAGTCGCTGAGTCTCCTGCTGACCGCCTCGCAGTCTCCGATATTTACGCCGCCCTCTTTGTCAATGTAGGCGCGCAGATAATAGTCGGCGCCTTCCTTCACGTACTCGACGTCCACAAGCTCAAGCTTCATCTCATCGACGATGGGCTGCAGCAGCGCCTCCGTCCGCTTTTCATACTCTTCTCTCTTCGCCATTTCTGTTCCTTTTCAAAACTTTGGGAGTGGACCTCGCGGCCCACTCCCATGCTGAACAATAATTACCATATGTCATCTTAACACTTTAATATAGTGAATGCAAGCACTTTTTGACATTGACCTTTGAATAGTAACCGATCATTGACTAACTCCTAAGGTATACATTCAAACTCATACATCCGATACGCTCCGTCCTCATTCAAAGAAACAGCCGCAACAAAGCGTCTGATTACAATATCGGAGTCAACACCGGAGACATAAGGCGGAACTCCGTCAATATATCCCTCACATATGTATCTTCCGTCTTTTATGTACACATTTTCCAAAATCGGATTTCCGCCATAAGGGATCCAATGCTTATAGAACAATACCCGGTCCCCGTATCCGTATATCTCGCCTGCCATAAAGCCCGTAATCCCGTTTATGTCAAAAAGCCGGTCTATATCCTCCTGAATATTGGAAATATAGGTAGTATACCGGGCATAGTCAGATTCATATTCTAGCCGCAGATCTGCTTTCTGCTCCAGATAATGGACAATAAATACGAGGACAGCTTCCGTATTCTCCTGTGTAAACGAATAAAGGACCGGCTTCTTCGTAAATTGCGCAACAAATTCCTCAAGCCCTCTGATCACTTCCGAAGTTTCTGTT
>CAMZAI010000170.1 GCA_947304065.1 uncultured Clostridia bacterium
GTGCGGTGATCTCGGGCTTTAATGTGAGGTCGCCGGGTACGCCCCATGATGAGAAATCGCTCATCAGGAAGCCGTCGGATACATTGAAGTTTGTAACGATGGAGCTGGTGATTACAACTTTACCTGTATAAGTTCCGGTTGCTTCATCATATTCACTGCTTTCTACAATCTTCTGTGCATCTGCAAGTAAGAAGCTTGCGCAAGGGATAGTAGCATCGGAACCGGTAAGGTTCATGCCGATAGATCCGGAGGTGTTGTTATAAACGAACAGACCGATGGCACCGGCAGCTGCCGCGTTCATATGCTTAACATAGAAGCTGATGTCACCTCTCTTAACAATAGCGATCTTGCCTTTTACATCGACATTAGCAAAATCTTCTTCTGTTCCTGTTGAAGGGATAAGCACATAGTCATACTCAGTGCCTGTTCCATTGGTATCAAGAGATGTCATCGGAGCGTTCGGAGCACTGCTGCCGTCTGAATAATTAACCATCTGGATTCCGTTGAAGGTTGCAGCATTCTCCGAAGTGTAGCTTGAATTGTTTGCACTCGCTACGGTAAATGCATTGGTGTAGGATCCGGGTGAACCAACGGTGTCTAAGCTTACGTCCTCAGTAAAGTTCGCACCGTATACACTGGAATCGGCCCATGAGCCCGCATTGCCGGCGGAGATGACTACGAGTGTGCTGCTCTCTGCGATCTTGTCAAAGATCTCGTCGATATAAGCTTCACCGGAAGCAGTCTCGCCTGCGTTTGATGAACCAAGGCTTAAGTTAACGGAATCTGCGCCGAGAAGGATGGCGTCCTCGATGGCTGCCATATAATCATCGGTATATGCGCCGCCGTTAACACCGAATACTCTCATAACCATGAGCTGCGCGTCGGGAGCTACACCTACAACACCCTGCTTCTGAGTAGAATAAGAGCCGTCATCCTGCTTAATATATTTGTTCGCTGCTGCGATACCTGCAACGTGTGAACCGTGATCGTCATGTTCGCCGTTGCTCTTGATCAGGTGCTTAAGATCAAGGTTTTCATCTACATAGTTAAATCCGAAAGGAATCTTCGCATTTACATAGAGATCGTCAGCGGTAAGACCTTCGTACATCTTATACGCGTTAAGTCTGGTAAGAACGCGCTCGATCTGCTTAGCCGTAAGCAGATTGTAATATCTGTAATTAGTGCGAAGCTTCTTCGCAGTTGCCTTAAGGCCATAGAGGAAACCGTCTTCAGAGAAAGAAGGATGGTTTACGTCGATACCGGTATCGATGATCGCGATCTTGGTACCTGCGCCGGTGTAACCGGAATCCCATGTTCTGTAGCTGCCTACCATCTCGCCAGCGGTCATGGTCTGAGGATCAGCAGTGTCTGTAAGTGTCTCATATCTGGCTGCAAGGTATACTGCAGATACACCGTCAACAGCTTCGATAGCTTCGAGATCCTTAACCTTTACATCAGCGGAAACCGCATTTGTGAAAAGGGTAAAGCTGTAATTTGTGTCGAGGCTTTCTCCGTCGAGAGCTTCTGCCTCGATATTCTCGATGATCTCGTCCTGAGCGGCTTCGAGCTTATCGGAATAATTAAGCGCTGCTGTGTTGTCTGCAATGTCTTCTGTGGAATATCCCGCATCCACAACTGCATCGTCATCAAATACGATGAATACACGAACTACGTCGTCGTCGGAATAAGATGAAAGTTCATCTTCTTCCTCTTCGATGAGCTTGCCAAAATCGAGATCGAATTCGGCTTTTTCCTCATCGGTCAGAGCCTCCAGAATAGGAGCCTCGGTGCTTTCACTTGCTGTTTCGTCGGCACGTGCAGGAGTGTTCGGAAGAACCGAAACAGTCAGGCACAGAGCAAGGAAAAGCGCCAAAAGGGTTTTGAAACTTAACCTTTTCATATCTTTCCTCCCTATATATTTTTCAGCCGTACGACCTGTGTACCGTATCCCCGGTCGTCATCCGGTTACAAAATAGCCCGCGACAAAGGCCCCCTAGAAAAGCAAAAAAGGCTCGAAAAGTTTGACCGCAGTTTTTTTCGAACCTTGCTCCGAATTGTAACCGAAATGTGTCATCAGCTTGGTTTATATATAATATCATCATCGCATTGCTTTGTCAATGCGTTACTGCGATAAACTGTCAAAATGTAACCGAGTTTCCGAATGTAACTTTTTTATGAAACGCTTCTGGTAACCTTTTTTGAGAAGTTAAAATTTTCATAAACTGCGCAACTTGCGCTTGACCGGTTGCGCAAATGGGAATACAATTACTAAGCGGCGCCAATGCAAGCTTAAATGGCGCACTTGCACGCGAGACAAGCATAAAAATGAAAGGAGGACACATAATGAACTTTTATATAAGGAAAATATTCTCATTCTTAATGACCATATTCTGTGTTGCCATGCTGTCCTTCTTTATGTTCCAGGTACTTCCCGGAGACGCCGCGATAGCGAGACTCGGAACGGAGGCCACTCCGGAAGCGATAGAGGCGCTGCGGGCCGAATACGGCTATGACAAACCTGTGGGAGAGCGGTTTAAGATCTGGCTCTCGGGCGCGGTAAAAGGCGATTTCGGAATGTCGATGCGCTATGAGGGCATCAGCGTGACCGAACTGATAGGCTCGAGACTTCCCGTGACATTGACGCTCGCAGGCATGTCGATAGTTCTGATAGCGCTGGTTTCGCTGCCGGTGGGACTGCTGACGGCGGCACGGCCGGGCGGTCTGGCGGACAGGGCGTCGGAAGCCGCGGCGGTCACGTTTATGGCGATCCCTTCGTTCGTGACCGGACTTCTCGTTACTTTGATCTTCGGTATCTGGCTTAAGGTGTTTACTCCGGGCGGATATGTTTCGCCTTCGGTGAGCCCGGCCGGGTTCATCCGCTTTATGATATTCCCTGCGATAAGCGTTGCGATCCCTAAGATCGCGATGACCGTTCAGTACATGAAGGCCAGCGTTAAAGAACAGCTCGCCTGCGACTATATCCGTACAGCCAGGGCCAAGGGCAACAATCTGCATGGCGTTATGTGGAAGCACGTGCTCGGCAACTCCATGATGCCCGTCATCACCTTCATCGGTCTGATCGTGGCAGAGGTTCTCGCGGGCAGCATCATGATCGAGCAGGTATTCAATCTCCCCGGTATGGGCAGGCTTCTCGTGAACTCGATCGCGAACCGCGACTTCAATGTCGTGCAGGCTATCGTCCTCTACATCGCGGCATCGGTTCTTCTGGTCAACCTGATCGTGGACATTATATATAAGGTAATAGACCCTCGCGTGTGACCCGCATTTTCATACCGGAAAATGGCGAAAAACAGCGATTTTTATAAAAACAGATTTAAGAAAGGAGGTCGAGAATGAAAAAACTAAATCGCGATTTGGTGATCGGGATAATAATGGTACTTCTAGTTTCTATCCCTGTAGTATTATCGATTTTCTGGCTTCCTTACAATGTAAATGAGATGGATTACGGAGCGATATTTCAGGCTCCTTCCTTAAGGCATATATTCGGCACGGACAATTTCGGCCGCGACATCTTCTGCAGGGTGATAGAGGGGGCGAGATCGACCTTCCTGATCGCTGTGTTCACGGTGCTGGCGGGTGCGGTGATCGGCGGACTGGTCGGAGCGCTCACCGGATATTACGGCGGTATAGTCGACGAGGTCCTGATGAGACTGAACGACGGTCTCGCTTCGTTCCCGAGTATCCTGCTCGCTCTTGTTGTGGTAAGTATCCTGGACAAGGGCACGATGAATATCTGCATTTCCCTCGGTATCGTATTCATACCGAGCTTCGCGAGGATCATGCGCTCGGAGTTCCTCGAGGAGAGCAACCGCGATTATGTCGCGAATGCGAAGCTCATGGGAGCGTCCGATCTTCGTATTATATTTGTACATATCCTTCCGAACACCATGCCGGTATTCTGGTCATCGGTGCTCGTAGGTCTCAATAACGCGGTCCTTGCGGAGGCGGGACTGAGCTACCTCGGACTTGGCGTTCAGCCGCCGGATCCCAGCTTAGGCCGAATGCTCGCGGAGGCGCAGGTTTATATCTACGGCGCGCCCTGGTACATGTTCTTCACGAGCCTTACGATGGTGATCGCGATCCTCGGGATCTCGCTGATCAGCGGCAATGTCGGAGTTTCGGCGATCAATTTCAGGCAGATAAAGAAGAAGGCACAGGAGAGAAGAAAGCAGGAGCTCGCTTCCCGGAAAGAGCAGGAGGAGTGGCCCGAAGATACAAGGCTTTCACTGCGCGACGTGCATGTCGGATTTATTGACGAAGATGGCGTGAATGAAGTTATCAAAGGTATCAGCTTCGACCTGAAGAAGGGCGAGATACTCGGTATCGTCGGCGAATCGGGTTCAGGCAAGAGCCTTACCGCGCTCTCGATACTCGGAATAGCATCGGATACCTCGCTGATCACCGGAGGCGACATTCTCCTCGACGGACAGAGCCTTGCGGACATGAGCGAGCAGGATATGACGAAGGTCAGGGGCGGCAAGATCGCGATGATCTTCCAGGAGCCCATGACTTCGCTGAATCCGGTAAAGACGATCGGCTGGCAGATAGACGAGATACTTGAGCTGCACGCCTCGCATCTGAGCGAGAAGGAGCAGAAAGCGAGAGTACTCGACGCGATGGCGGACACGGGCCTCGAAGATCCGGACAAGCTCTACGGAATGTATCCTCACGAGCTCTCGGGCGGTATGAGGCAGAGAGTCATGATCGCAATGGCGCTCGTGGCAAGGGCGGAGACGATATTTGCGGATGAGCCCACGACCGCGCTCGATGCGGATATCGTGGACGTGATCCTCGGTATATTTAAGAAGATAAACAGGAAGTACGGAACTTCGATCATCCTGATCTCGCACGATCTGGAGGTCATCGCCTCGATCTGCGGAAGGGCGCTCGTGCTCAAGGACGGCATGATCGTTGAGGAACTCGAGATCAATAAAGCCGACGACGAAAATGTCAGCGCGCAGGCCTTTGTACATCCGAAGAGTGATTACGGACAGAATCTGCTTGCGGCGGCATTCGCGGACAAATCTTATCTTACGGATGAGCCTGAAGGCGAGCCGATAGTCGAGCTTAAGGATTTCTCGGTAATGTACCGCAACAGGGGCAAGTTCCTGTTCTCGAAGAAATCCTTTAACACTGTTATCAATGATGTTGATATGACGATCTGCCGCGGAGACTGCGTGGGCGTCGTAGGTCCTTCGGGCTGCGGCAAGACTACGCTTGTGAAAGCGATAGCGGGGCTCCAGAAGTATACAAAGGGGCAGATGAAGCTGAACTGCGCGCGTCCCGGCATGGTATTCCAGGATCCGCTCGGAAGCCTTAACCCTTCGATGACGGTCGGCAGGATACTTGAGGAGCCACTGCGTCTTTCGGACGAGTACGATCCGGTGAAAGCAAAGGCGCTTGTGGCACAGACC
>CAMZAI010000171.1 GCA_947304065.1 uncultured Clostridia bacterium
ACAAAATGGACCATTCAAAGAGAGGCACCGTCCCCGGCACCGATATGATCTTTGAATTTACCGTAATTCCCACGGACGACGGCATAGATCTCGATCTCAACGTATACGGCACCGCAAATGCCCCGTTCCGCCTCGAGCTAAGCTTCGATCCCGACTGCAGGCTTGAAAGTGAGCATTTCATCGCGGAAGGCCGCGCCGGCGCTGGTATGGTCGCAAAGGACGGAACTCTGTCCGCCACAAAAGGCAACGACGCGATCGAACTCGGTCCCTGCTTCGGCAGCCATAACTTCACAGCGGGCAAGTTCGGGAGCGAACCGCGCAATCCGGAGTGCTTTACCGTATATCTGACCGATATTACCCCGTTTGAGCACAAGCTGCATATCAGGGCGCTGCCGGCATCATATTAAAGCAAGTCATACACACGTTCTGTGTATTTTTCTAAACAGTCCATAAACAATCACTCTTTGCATTGACCTGACATTATTTTTCGTGTATCATTTCTAATGTTACAGATAATATTAACAGTAATGATGCAAAGGGGGTTATTTATGACCAAAGATCAATTTATCAGAGCCAATAAGCAGACATTTGTTATCAACATGATCGTGCTGGCTTCGGCTATCCTGCTGATGCTGTTCCAGGGCCTGAAAACAGGCTTCAATTTTATCGTTATCAGTGAGCTGATCACTTCTGTCATCTCATGTGCGCTTATGGTGGCCGGCATTACAAAAGGCCGCGACAACAAACTCGGGCTCACTCTCATACTGGTCGGAGCGGCATTGCTGTACATAGTCATCATGCTGGTCCAGAATGACCTCATCTTCTTTTCATACGGACTCCCGATACTCATCTCATGCATCGTATATATGAATGCCAAGGCATGTATGATGGGCAGCGTTGAGCTGTTCCTCCCTTATCTGATCGTTCTCATACGCAATGTGGCGGCCGGCACCGGCGATCTGAAGGCATACATGATCGATACCGTAGTCCTGATACTGGCCATCGTGGCTGCCAACATGGTCGTACGCATGCTCTTAAGATTTACCACCGAGAATACCGATGCCATCAAAAAGGCTTCCGATGAGCAGAAACAGACCGCAGACCGCATTATGACCACTGCGGATGATGTGCGCGAAATGTTCGGCAGGGTCAAAGATAATATGGCATCTCTCCAGAACATAATCAGCGGCAATAACCAGGCCATGGAGCAGATCGCGCAGAGTACCGAGAGCACGGCGCAGGCTATATCGGTTCAGGCCGAGAAATGCCGCGAGATCAGCGATCAGACCGATGCTACCAGGGAAAGCAAAGACCGGATGATCAGTGCCGCCCGCGCAGCCGACGGAGCTATCGACAGCGGAAACAAGGTACTTAAAGACCTTCGCGAAAAAGCTCATGATGTAGAGACCGTCAGCCGTGAAGCAATAGACGCAACCGCTGTAGTAACCAATAAGATCACCGACGTTCAGGAGATCCTGAAATCGATCCTCAAGATCTCCGGACAGACCAACCTGCTGGCGCTTAACGCATCCATCGAGGCCGCCAGAGCCGGTGACGCCGGACGCGGCTTTGCCGTTGTGGCCGAGGAGATCAGAAATCTGTCCGAGCAGACCAATGATGCTTCAAACAAGATCACCGAGATCATTGACGAGCTCACCGGAAATATCAGTTTCACGGCCGCCAGCGTTGAAAAGACCATGGATACGGTCAGGGAGCAGAACGACATGATCGCGGCGACCGGCGAAAGCTTCGATCTGATCAGCCAGAATGTATCGGATCTGATCACTCAGTTCTCCGGTCTCGAGCAGGGCGTGAACACGATCGCACGCAGCACCTCAGAGATCAATGACAGCATAACTAATCTGTCCGCGACCAGTGAAGAAGTCTCTTCTCTTTCAAACGAGGGCGTTTCATCCTCGAACGCTGCGGTATCCGCATGCACGGAGCTCGGCGACATGCTGCTCGGTATCTATAAGGCTATCGACAGCCTTTCGGCTTAAACCGGCTACCCGTAATTGATCATTGACCTTATGGGCATAAATGCCGATAATATTAATGGGGCAGTATTTTACTGCCCCATTAAGGAGGTTTGCGGCAATGTATAATTCGGGTGCGGGTTTATTCGCTCTTGTACTTCATCTGATCCTGTATCGTAAGGCATTCGGAAAAGACGCGGTTCAGGCCGGGTCTAAGACTGCCTCGCGCTTCAGGGCTTTCCTCATTGCCTCGGAAGGCTTTTTCCTGTTTGATGCCGCATGGGGTTTTTTATACGAAAACCGCGGTATTTCCGCCGTATTCCCCTTCCTCTACTCAGCTACCGTTTTTTATTTTATCTTCATGCTGCTTACCATGCTTACATGGGCACGCTATATAGTTGCCTTTCTGGATAAGCGCGGACGCCGTTCCAAGACACTGCTCTATGCGGTTTGGGCGATATTTACGCTCGGACTGATACAGCTGATGGTCAACCGTTTCTTCCCCTTCATTTTCTCCTATACTGATGACCATGAGTATGTCATGGAGCCCGGCAGATATATCTCGATCGCCCTGCAGATCGCGCTGTACGTGGTCATTTCTTCATATCTGCTGTATATAGCGGTCAGATCCAGAGGCAGGGAGCGTGAGCGCTACGCTGCTGTCGGTTTTACCACTCTCATGCTTGAGGTTTTCCAGATACATCAGTTCTTCGGTCCGCAGATGCCGTTTTACACGATGGGACTCGTGCTCGGAACGGCCATCATCAACTCCTACGTTATAAACAGCGAGCTCAGAGACAAGGAAACATACGACAATATTGCCACGATCCTCGCCGAAGATTATGAAGTAATGTTCTACATCGACATTAATACGGGCGAATTCCTCGAATTCTCAAAGAGTTCGCAATACGAATCGATGGAAGTACCCACCGCCGGCAAGGATTTCTATGCCGAGACCCGAGAGAACGCCGCAAGATACGCCCATCCTGACGACCGCGAGTTCGCCGTGAGCCTGTATTACAAAGATGTATTGGTCGGCAACCTCGAGGGCAGGAAGTCTTTCTCGTACAAGTACAGGATAAAAGTCGCCGAAGCATACAAATTCTTCCTGTTTACGGTAATGCGTGCCCATGATGACAAGCACTTCGTTATGTACGTTAAGGATATCGAAAAAGACATAATGATCGAAGCCGAGCGTAAGGAGAATCAGAAAAAGCAGATCACGTTCACCCGCATCGCCGAGAGCCTGGCTTCGAACTACGACATGATCTATTATGTGGATGTTCGTGATTCACACTATATCAGCTATGAGACCAACAACATCTACGGTCAGCTGGAGATACAGCAGTCCGGCGATGACTTCTTTGCCGCATCTCTGGAAAACATTCCCCAGATCGTTCATAAGGGCGACAGGGATGCCGTAACCACGTTCCTGAGCCGCGACAACATGATCTCCGCTCTGGAGAGCAAAAAGATGCACAGCCTCGACTACCGTCTGATGGTCAACAACAAGCCGCAGTACTGCCGCATGGTCGTACGCAAGACCAGCGACGGCAACCATTTCATCATCGGTGTGGAAAATGTCGATGCCGAAGTCCGCAAGGCAAAGCAGCAGCTCAAGGCGCTGAATACCGAAAAAGAGCTGGCGCGCCGTGATGAGCTGACCGGTATAAAAAATAAAAACGCATACACCGAGCTGGAACAGACAGTCCAGTCAAACATCGACAAAGGCGTGGATTATTTCCCTTTTGCTATCGTCGTATGCGATGCCAACAATCTTAAAGTGATCAACGATACCGAAGGCCACGTGGCAGGCGATGAATACCTCAAAGCCTCTGCGAAGCTTCTCTGCGATATATATGTCCACAGCCCCGTATTCAGGGTCGGCGGCGATGAGTTCGCGGTATTCCTGCAGAGCAGTGATTACGCAAACCGCGAGGCGCTTTTACAGAAGCTGCGTGACCGCGTGCTGGAGAATCAGCGCACAAATGCCAGACCGATACTGGCGTCGGGTATGTCCGAATTCATTCAGGGTACCGACACTCTCGTATCCGAGGTATTTGAACGCGCCGACAGGGAAATGTACGAGAATAAGGCCGAATTAAAAGGCGGACAGCCTCAGGCTGTACGTTAAAATAATAATACGGCTTTCCAAGACAAGGGGACGGTTTGTTCCAAGACAAGGGGACGGTTCTTCTGTCTGCGAATTCTGCAGACAGAAGAACCGTCCCCTTGTCTTACCCTTGTCTTTCCTTATCTTAATCTCACACCTGTCCGAACAGTTTGCCGTCCTCGACATCGATCGTGATCGTATCTCCGTCCTTAACCGCGTCGGAAAGGATCATCTTGGCCGCTAAGGTCTCGACCTCCTTCTGGATGAAACGCTTCAGCGGACGTGCGCCGAATACCGGATCAAAGCCGTTCTCGGCAACGAAGTCCATCGCTGCGGGGCTCAGTTCGATCCTGATCCTGCGCTCCTCGAGACGCTTGTTTACATCCGCGAGCATCAGACGTACGATGCCTGCGACATTGTCCTTTGTCAGAGGCTTGAACATGATGATCTCGTCGAGACGGTTCAGGAACTCGGGCCTGAAGTGGGATCTGAGCTCCTCATGAACCATCTTGTCGGCCTCTTCGCTGATGCTGCCGTCGGCTTCGATGCCGTCGAGCAGATACTGCGAGCCGAGGTTCGAGGTCATGATGACGATAGTATTTTTGAAATCCACCGTCCTGCCCTGCGAATCGGTGATACGCCCGTCATCGAGTACCTGGAGCAGTACATTGAACACGTCGGGATGTGCTTTTTCGATCTCATCGAAGAGCACTACCGAGTAAGGCTTGCGGCGTACCGCTTCGGTCAGCTGGCCGCCCTCGTCGTAGCCGACATATCCGGGAGGCGCTCCGATAAGACGCGATACCGAATATTTCTCCATGTATTCGCTCATATCGAGACGGACCATATTGCTCTCATCATCGAACAGACTCTCGGCGAGAGCCTTGGCCAGTTCGGTCTTGCCGACACCGGTGGGTCCTAAGAACAGGAACGAACCGATAGGCTTAGTAGGATCCTTTATGCCCGCCTTTGAACGTATAATGGCCTCTGTTACCAGGTTAACGCCCTCATCCTGACCGATGACGCGTCTGTGCAGTTCATCGCCCAGATGCAGGGTTTTCTGCTTTTCGGTCTCGGACAGCTTCGATACCGGGATACCCGTCCAGCGCGAAATGATCTTCGCGATCTCTTCCTCGTCAACGCACTGGCTTAAGAGCTCCATCTTCTGTCCGTCGGCGTCTCTCTCGGCATTCTCCAGCTGGCGCTTGAGTTCGGGCAGCTTGCCGTATTTGAGCTCGGCCGCCTTATTGAGGTCATAATCGCGCTCTGCGGCTGCGATCTCGTTGTTGACCGAATCTATCTCCTCACGGATCTTTGTGATCATCTCAA
>CAMZAI010000172.1 GCA_947304065.1 uncultured Clostridia bacterium
TCGTAGATATCCTCCAGCAGGAGGCTACCGAGGATATCGAAAAGATGGCGGCTATCTCGCCTTCTGACATGCCTTATTCAAAGACTGGTGTGTTCGAGACATGGAAGAAGCGTATTCCCTGGCTGCTCTTACTGATGATCTCAGCCACATTTACCGGCATGATCATCTCAAAATACGAGGAGGCTTTAAGTGCCTGCCTTGTGCTTTCAACATTCATACCGATGCTGATGGATACCGCCGGCAACAGCGGAAGCCAGGCTTCGGTTTCAATCATTCGTGCGCTTTCGCTCGATGAGATCGAGTTTTCGGATATCTGGAGAGTTATCTGGAAAGAGATGCGTGTGTCTTTGCTGGTAGGTTCCACGCTTGCGGTTACCAACTTCGCAAAGCTCATGCTGATAGACAGAGTGGATGCCCCGATAGCATTTGTGGTATGCCTGACGCTGATCGTTACGGTATTTGTTGCGAAGCTGCTCGGCTGCTCGCTGCCCATGGTCGTAAAGAAGTTCGGTTTTGACCCCGCAGTTACCGCGTCGCCTCTCATTACCACGATCGTTGACGCGCTCTCGATCCTGATCTATTTCAAATTCGCCGTTATGCTTCTCGGCATAGCGGTATGAACTATTATTTTTGGAGGAAGATTTAATGAACACAGTCTTAGAGCTGATCTCGGAAAAACTTAAATCGGCATTTACCGCATGCGGTTACGAGGAAAAGTACGGTACCGCGGCAGTATCGAACCGACCCGATCTTTGTCAGTACCAGTGCAACGGAGCGCTGGCTGCCGCGAAGCAGTATCATAAGGCGCCTATCGCCATCGCGGGCGAGATCGCGGAAAAGCTTGCCGGAGACGGGTTTTTCTCGAAGGTTGAAGCCGTAAATCCCGGCTTCCTTAATCTCAATATCAGCAATAAGGCTCTTGCGGAATATCTCAATCAGATGGCAAAGAGCGAGAATCTCGGCTTTGAGCCCGCCAATACCGGTAAGACCGCGATCGTTGACTACGGCGGAGCCAATGTTGCGAAGCCTCTCCATGTAGGACATTTACGTCCCGCCATCATCGGTGAATCCGTAAAGCGCCTGCTTGATTTTGACGGCTATAAGACTATCGGCGACGCACATCTCGGAGACTGGGGAACGCCTATCGGACTGATCTTTACCGAGATGCAGGTTAGATTCCCGGATCTGGTTTACTGGGATGAGAACTATACCGGAGAATATCCTAAGGATTGTCCCGTTTCTTTAAAGGAACTCGAGGAAATATATCCGTTTGCCAGCGCAAAGTCCAAAGAGGACGAAGAGTACAGGGCGAAGGCACGTCAGGCTGTCTTTGAACTACAGAACGGCAGGAGAGGCTATATGGCCCTCTGGAAGAAGATCATGGAGATCTCGAAGGCCGATCTGAAGAGAAACTATGACAACCTGAACGTTCATTTCGAGCTCTGGTACGGCGAGAGCGACGCAGATCCGTACATCGTTCCCATGATCGAGGACCTGAAGAAGAAGGGTATTGCCAAGATCAGTGAAGGCGCTCTCGTTGTAGACGTCAAGGAAGAATCGGACAATAAGGAGATGCCTCCCTGCATGCTGCTCAAGTCGGACGGCGCGGTAGGCTACGATTCCACCGATCTCGCGACGATCGTTCAGAGACAGAAAGATTTTTCACCGAGCAAGATCATATATGTTGTCGACAAGAGACAGGGACTTCATTTCGAGCAGGTATTCCGCGCAGCAAGAAAGGCCGGGATCGTAGGAGACGATACTGAACTGTTCTTCCTCGGCAACGGTACGATGAACGGCAAGGACGGCAAGCCTTTCAAGACCCGTGACGGCGGCGTAATGAGACTTGAGTTCCTGGTAAGGGACATTTCCGACAAGGTTCTCGAGAAGATGGCAGACCGCGACATGGAAGAGGAAGAAGCGCAGGAGATCTCGCGCATGGTAGGCCTCGCGGCGCTCAAATACGGCGATCTTTCGAACCAGGCCACCAAGGACTACATTTTCGATATCGACAGATTTACTTCATTCGAGGGCAATACAGGACCTTACATCCTTTATACAATGGTCAGGATCAAGTCGATCCTTGAGAAGCTGGCTTCTGCGGAAGGTACTTCGATCGACAAGATCCGCAACGACGTAACCTTCGGCAATTTCAAGATGGGCAGGACAGCAAGAGAGTACGGAGCGAGCGAAGTGGACCTTATGCTTTCGCTTACCGGATTCTCGGAGTCGATCCACAAGGCGGCTGACGAATGTGCGCCTCACAAGATCTGCGCATTTGTATACGATCTGGCCGATAAATTCAATTCCTTCTATCATGACAATAAGATCGTGACCCAGGAGGACGTGAATGTCCGCAACGAGTGGGTATGCCTGATCGTAGATGTGCTCACCGCTCTCGAGATCTGCATGGATCTGCTCGCGATCAAGGTACCCGACCGCATGTAAGGCTTTTGTGACTTGAGGTTTGCACTCCCGTTAGGGAATAAAGAAGACTGGTGCGCTAGTTACGTAAATGGCGAGGAATCAGAATCGGCTAAAAGCCGATTCTAAAGAGGAGCAAAGAGTAATGTTTATTGGGCGAAAAGACGAATTAAAGCAGCTGGAGAACATTTACGCCAACGAACACAGCAACGTACTCGTGATCTATGGCAGGGCAGGCATCGGAAAGACAACTCTTGCGCTTAAATTCTGTGAGAAGAAGCATTATATATACTATAAGGCCGGCGATGTAAGCGAGGACGAGCAGATAAAGGGGATAGAGAAGGCTGTCATCGAGAAGATGCACGAACCGTCGGATACCAAGACTGTGCTGGTCATCGACGAATTCAGATTTGCCGCGACTCCGGAGCTTAAATCCGGACTCATGAAGCTGATAAGGGAAGAGCAGACCTACGGAAGATACATGGTATTGCTGCTTTCCTCGTCGGTTAACTGGATCGAGAATTCGATGGTTGCCGAGAACAAGGATTTCGCGCGCTTTATCACGGGTATATTTAAGATAAAGGAACTGAGCTTTGCCGAGACGGTAGAGTGGTTCCCGAAGTCGACCGCGTCAGACTGCGTTATGATCCGTGCCATTCTGGGCGGCGTGCCCAGATACTTAAAGCTCTGGCAGGAGAACAGAAGAATAAGGGAGAATCTTCTGAGCCTTTTCTTCAGTCCCGACGCACCTCTGCTCAATGAAGCCGAATATCTGCTGAAGCTCGAGCTACGTGAGCTCGGAGCCTACAATACGATACTTACGGCGCTTGCCACCGGCAGGAACAAGCTGAACGACATCTTCGAGTATACGGGCTACGGCCGCGCGAAGATCAGCGTTTACCTGAAGAACCTGTCCGAGATGGATATCGTCGAGAAGGTTTATTCCGTAAGCGTTCGCAACGCAGAGAATACAAAGAAGGGCGTATACAGGATCAAGGACAACTTCCTTAATTTCTATTATGCTTACGTATTCCCGAACATGTCCGACATCGAGACCGACAACGGCAAATACATTTACAACAAGCTCTTTGTGCCCGACATGGGACGCTTTATGAGAAAGAGTTTCTCGGATGTCTGCAGGGAGTATCTCGAGATCATGTCCAAATACAAGAAGCTCGGGCGCAATTACACCGAATGGCAGTCCTGGTACGGCAAAAAGGGCATTCTCGATATCGTCGGAACGGACAGTGAGAAGAACATGCTCGTCGGCATGTGCTTCTATTCGGATAAGTCCGCCGATTTCGACCAGCTCGATGAATTTAAGCTTCTGGTCGAGGAAGCCGGCATCAGACCGAAAAAGCTCTGTCTGTTCAGTAAGAGCGGCTTTGAGCCCGATCTCGCACGGTACGCGAAGGAAGAGAATATCATGACGGTTTCTCTTGCGGACTTGTAATCTGAGGTTTTGTTCGGTTGACATCTCATATGCGTATTGATAGAATTATCAGTGTTGGAGGTTTTTATAAGATGGATCTTTTAAGGAAGACCGGTCTTGCCGGTATTTTAAAATATATTTTTCTCGCAGCGGTACTCGTGACCGCGATAGGCTTCGCTTCCGCGCATGAGGTTCATGCGGAGGGAGAAGAGGACAGCTGGGTTTATTATGTCGGCGTTGCGAACGGCACTGTTAACGTCCGCTCGGGCCCCGGCGTTGAATACGATCAGATCACCGATGCTTCGAACGAAAAGCTGAAGCTTTCCGCACAGGAAGAGGTTACGATCATCGGCGAGGCACCTTCTTCGGAGGGCAAGATCTGGTACAACATCAAGTTTGAGCGCAACGGCATTACCTATAAAGGATATGTAACAAGCTCTTACGTATCGAAGGACGAGACCCGTACGATCACTCCTTCGCCCACACCTTCGCCCACGCCCACACCTTCGCCGGCACCCACGCCTACGGATGCTCCGACAGAGGTTCCTTCACCCTCGCCCACACCCGGACCAGAAGAGGGTAACGGCACCACACGTGATGAGATCTTCAAGATCATCCTTATCGTGATCGTGATCGCAATCCTGATCCTTATCGGACTGATCGTTTACAAGCTTCTCCGCGACCGCAAGGCCGGTTCCGAGGACGCTGCGTCACGCAAGGTAGACAGACTGAAGAAGCTGAACCTCGACAACCGCGAGAGCGGCAAGAAGGTTCCTCAGATAAAGAGACTCGACATCGAATCATCAGCACCCGAAGAAGTAAGACAGGACGTATATTACAAGAATTCTTACGATTCCGGCGAGGACGACTTAAAGCGCAACGCCGAGAAGGATACCGATGAGCGCAGAGCACTCCGCGCGGCCATCGACCGCCTCCAGGAGCATGATATCGTATATCATACGACCTACGGAGAGGGCGAGGTATTCGATAACTCCGATGTTAAGCTGATCGAGGTTCGTTTCGGAAATGATATGAGATTCCTCAAGAAGGACCAGCTCGTTGCAAAGAGAGAGCTGCTGATCATCGACGGCGAGGATCAGAGCATTGCAAAGAGACGCAATAAGAGAAGAACAAATAAATAAATATTCAAAATCTTGAACTTTTTGGGCTCCCGATATGCGGTTACAACCCGCATAAATACGGCATTTTTTATGGTTACATTTTTGGTTACAAAAGTATTGATTATGTGTTTAAAAAGGGTAAAGAGATTTACCAAATTGGTTTAAATTTTTGTAAATATGTATCCAAAATGTATCTTTATTCCGTTAAAATTTAGTTAACATGGTGGAAAAGTTATTCCGCGCGTTGCAAAAAAACATATATTTTTAGGAGGAAGACGAAATGAAGAGATTTTCATGGAAAAAGGTTGTCAGTCTCGTCGTTGCTTTAGCCCTCGTGATCGGAGGTATTAACCTCGGAGCAAGGAAGGTTTCCGCTGAAGGCGAAGATCAGCCTTATTCTGTT
>CAMZAI010000173.1 GCA_947304065.1 uncultured Clostridia bacterium
CCCGCGAGCCTGTATCCGTCGACGGGCGTGTAAACGGGATCCGTAATGTAGACCGTGATATCGGCGGATCTTTGCTCGCCTTCCTTGTCGGTCCTGTAATAAACCTTAAGCTTTACGCGGCCTTCCTTGACGCCTTTGACCTTATTGCCGTCAAGCGCGATCTCGCCGTCATAGGGATTGTACCACCACCAGTCGCTCTCTTTTGTGACCTCTGCGCGCTCAAATGAGGCGTTCTCGGTCTCGATCGCGGCCTCGCCGTCCTTTATGACCACAAGATTCCTTTTCGCAGGTCCGACGCCGCGCACCGTAACCGTACATGACGCCGAATGGTCGTAGTAATTCTCATCGTACAAATGGATCGTAACCCTGTAGGTTCCGCCTTCGAAGAACACGTAGCTGAACTTGCCGCCGCCCTTTTCCTCGTACTCGCACAGGTCGTACGCATAGTAATAATCGCCCGTGCGCTCGTCGAGCTTCTGAACATTCGTATAGTAATAGCTGCCTTCGTAAGAGGACTTGATCTTCAGGCTCATCCTCTCGTAGGCGTCTACCTTCGCAGTGCTCTTGTTCAGCTTTGTGTCGGCCGCCGCAGCAGGCCTCGCGCCGAACACGCCGGCCGCCATCAGCAGCGCCAGCAGCAATGCTCCGATACGTTTAAGCTTTTTCCCCATACACAGCTACCCCCGTGTCTTATCAGTCAACGTACGCGACAAAAATATTGCCCGCCGCGGAAAACGCCGCGGTCGCCTCTCTCGTCGAATACTTAACGCTCTTTTTCTTTGCGGGCTCGTAAACCGTAACTGACACCGCGTCATACCCCGTGATGACGACTGCCGTACCGTCCGCCTTGAATGCGATGACGGGCCTTGATTTGTAAACGTAATACAGGATCTCGTCAAGCGTCGCGCCGGTCATGTCGAGCACAACCGACTTCATGTTCCTGCTCATCCATTCCTGTACGCTCATCTTCGAAGCGTCGAAGGATGAGGTATCGATATCCAGATTCTTGTGCATCAGGACCATCTTCATCGCGGCCTGCACGGAATCGTGCGTCGCATCCGCGTCAAATGTCTTCACGCCCGAGATCTCTGACCTCGCGGTCTTGATTCCGCGCTCCCAGATAACCCTGCCGTTCGGATCGAGCACGGTACCCGTCGAAGCGTCGGCCGCAGCGACGGTTTTTGCTGCGGAAGTGTCAGCAAATATTACACTTCCGAACGAATATGCATAGAACTGTCCGGTCCTGCCTTCGGGCTCAGAAACTCTCGTGGTCGTATCAAAATTGATGACCGTGTTCAGCGCGCCCGCAAGCTTCGGAGTCTCCGCGATGTCCACGGACGAAGGAAGCGAAATGTAGTACTCGGTAAGGATCCTGTCGGTAATTCTCTTCGTAACGGAGATCATGCGCGAAGGCTCGGTGTAGCGGTTCATGATCGAATCGTCGTCGGCCGGCTCGTAGGTCACGGGCGAGCCGAGAAGTCTTTTCAGGCGCTTCAGCGTGAGCATGTTCTCGGTGATCTCGACGCCGTTCACATAGTAGCCGGACTCTGTGTAGGTCTTCAGCACATTGCCGTGGCCGTCCTCGATGCACAGCTTATAAGCCGGGAGCAGCCTGCTGCCGTCAGGAAGTATCGAGATGTCGGCCAGATATGCGAAGCCGTAGATTATATTGTTATTGATCCTGCCGTAGAGCCTGATCGTCTCGCCTTCGCTCGTCGTGATCGGATGGATCTCGCCGTTGGTCAGGTCCATGATATATATGGCCTTGGACTTCAGGTCGTCCTCATTGTCCTGCCATGCCAGATAATGCTCTTCCTCGCAGTACAGGAGATGCTCCGCGGGAACGCCCTCCGCGATAACTGTGAGCTTCTTCGTGGTCAGGTCGAAGGTATAGATCGACTCATACAGCGAGAAATAGAAAATGTTGCGGTCGCCGAGGTACGCGAAATCGGTCATGTCTGCGGTCAGCAGCTGGAAGCTCGAATTGACCGCGATATACATCTGCTCCTCGATGCGGTTGTCGGCCTTGATGAAGCGATACAGCACGATGCCCACTCTGCCCTCGTATTCGCCGCGGTTCATGTAACCGTAAACCATGAAATCCGCGTCGCCGTTGTCGTAGACATTGATCAGCTTAACCGCGTGCTGGTCGTAGTAATCGCGCGAATAATCGCCGTTGTCCTCCCTGAACGTAAACGCCTTCATCAGCGTATTCGTTGCGGGCTCGTAGATCAGCAGCTCCCTGCCGTATACAAAGGCCAGATACTGTCCGTTCGGGCTCGCGCCGGTCTGGGCGTTGGTATCGTTCGTGATCCCGAGCTTGAACTCGTCGCGCATCAGCGATGTATTCGCGACATCAAACAGCGTCTCCATCGTCCTGTCGTAGGTGTAGAGATATGTGCGCTTCTCGGTGTATGTGAAGCGGAAATGCTCTTTGACAATATAGTATTCGGTGCCGCCCTCGAGGTCGAGCGAGATCAGGTATTTCAGCTCGATCGAGGCCATGCTGTCGTAGAATTCGGTGATGGTCGGGGTCTCCTCCCAGATGACCTTCGGCTCCAGGCTGCCCCATGTCACCATCGTGAAACTCGATTTGATCGTAACCTTCGCGAAGCTCGAATTGTCCGCGGACCTCGAGCTCTCGAGATACTTCTTCAGGCCCTGCTTTGCCGTATCGCTGTTGCCGAGGAGGACGGATGAGAACTCCTGCGCGAAGTTAAGCTTCGCGTCGAGCTTGCCGTCATCGTACATCTTGAGACGGGTGTAATAATATATCCTCTTACTCTTGTTCGTGATCAGGGTGATCTTGCAGATGTATTCCTGTCCAGACTTCATCGTCTCCTTCAGGGCGATGCGGACCTTCTTCGGCCCCTCCGTCACGTCGAGCACGGTGAAGCTGTCGGACTCGACTTCGCGGCCGTCCGTATTCAGGATCTCGTAGCGGAGCTTCTTGACATTGCTCTCATTCTCGGCGATCAGCACAGTAAATGTGCGGTTCGATGTGATCGGGGTGATCGTCTCCCTCATGATCATCTCGTCGAGGTTCGAAACATAGCCGTGGAGGCGGTTGATCTCGGTTCCGTTCACCTCAAAGCTGACCGTGGGCAGGCTCGCGCCGCTCATCGGCGTGGTGGAAGCGGAAGTCTCGAAGACCGTCTCCTTGATGTCCCCTCCGAAATATATCAAAGCCGCGATGAACACGACCAGTACAATCAAAAATCTGTATCTGAATTTCATACTTTGTCCTATCTGTTATTTCTCTTTTTCATCGTTCAGAAGACGGTAGAGCGTTGGGTCGGCCCCGATCTCCTTCATGACCTTTTTATAGTCTTCCTTTTGGTCCCCGTCCTGAGCCTCCGTCCGCTTCTTAAAGCCCTTCGGCATCATCTTCGGCCCGGTCTTTACGGCGCGGATCAGGATATTCTTCGGCGTGTGCTCCATGTCAATGAACTCAAGTATCTGAGTCTTGTAGCCCTGCGCCTCGAGCATGTTCGCGCGCAGCGCGTCGGTGTAGAGCGCGGAAACACGCTCCTTGATCAGTCCGTATTTCATAATAGGCTTTCTACTGCTGTCGTCTATCTGCCCGTTCAATTCGTGCTGACAGCACGGAACGCAGAAGATGACCTTCGCGCCCCACTTGATCGCCTTGAAAAGCGCATAATCGGTCGCAGTGTCGCACGCATGCAGCGTCACTACCATATCCACGCTGTCCGTGCCCGTATAATCGGCGATATCGCCGTGCAGGAATTCAAGCTTCTCATAGCCGAAGCTCTTCGCAAGCCTGCTGCATTCCGCTATGACATCCGCCTTCAGGTCGAGACCCGTGATGTGCACGTCATAGCCCTGTTTCTCATGAAGATAATAATACAGCGCAAATGTAAGATACGACTTACCGCAGCCAAAGTCAATGATGGAGATCTCGCGGCCTCTCGGGAGCGAGGGAAGGATGTCCTCCACGAACTCCAGATAGCGGTTGATCTGGCGGAATTTGTCGTAGCGCGCCTTGACCACCCTGCCGTCGGGCGTCATAACGCCGAGCTGCACCAGGAAGGGCACCGGAACGCCTTCCTCAAGGAGGTAGTTCTTTTTGCGGTTGTGCGAAGGGATGGGGCTCAAATCACCCGGAACGGGACAGACGCCGCTGCCCTGCCGTATGGCCGGACCCGGATACGAGCAGCCGCCCTCGGGCATGTTAGGGCCCTTCTTTCGCGCGGCGGGTGCATCGGGAGCTGTACCTGCTGCCGCGGGATTGCGGTGTTCCTTCACGGTTACGGTTCCCTTCTTGCTCACGAGCGTTACTACAGATGTAGAATCATTTTTAATTTCCAGCTGTCTGAAGTGCTGTTTCTGTGTTGTATCCGACGGATCGAGCGATGACGCCAGCAGCTTTGCCGCATCTTCCGCGCTCAGATTCTCATGCAGTTCCTTCGTACCCACCGTGCGGGTAACCTGAAATAAGGCAGCGCCCTTTATCACCACGGGCTTTACCTTCAGCTTGACGGGCAGCGCGGCGTCCTTTTCCGCGGGGTTGCTCGCCACCGCGAGGATCAGGCTTCCGTCCATATATTTCAGATATTTCTCATATAAGTCCTGCATGAGTGTCCTTTCGTATCGTGCTCTGTCTCTAAGTCAGTGTTGAAACCCGGCTGTCAGAAACGTATCTCCGGCTCGTAGAGCTCGAATATCAGCACATCGTTGGTCTTTTTAAGCTTTTCTATGTCACAGTCCGGACGTACCGTCCATACCGCGCGCATCGCTCCGAACAGCTCGGAGAGTTTCACGAACGGCGAATGCTTCTCTTTGTAATATGCTATAAAATGCGGCCTTGCGAGGAAGTTGAGCAGGCAGTTCGAAAGCAGGAACGCCTGCCATCCGGGAACCTCCTTCTTCATCTCCCCAAAAGGAGACGCCAGCTGTCCGCGCATGATGTCCGGCGCGTTCTTCTTAAACCACTGCACGATCAGGGGAGAGAAGCTCTCGATGCAGAACAGTCCTTTGTACGCGCGCAGCATCGGAAGCGTCTTGCTGCAGAGCAGGTTATTTCTCGGGCCGTTCTTGAACTCCACGAGCAGCGGAACACGTCCGTCCACGAGCTCCAGAACCTCCGAGAACAGCGGGATCTTCTGATCCGTGCCGCAGAGCCTGAACTCGCAGAGCTCTGCGTATGTATACGCGTCCACTCTTCCGTCGACGCCGCATACGCGGTTCAGCGTATCGTCGTGGAACACCACGATCTGTTCATCCTTCGAAAGCTGCAGGTCGAGCTCGATGCCGTACCCTGCATCCGCCGCGCGTCCGAACGCAGCGAGCGAATTCTCCGGGATCTTCTTATC
>CAMZAI010000174.1 GCA_947304065.1 uncultured Clostridia bacterium
TTGACGGCGACGGCATCATCGATGTTTACGCTATGTCTTCATTCAGCGGCGAGGCTATGAACACTGTTTGCGCATCGAACGGCGCACAGATCATTGATTACGATGAGAACGGTAAGTTCATCAATGCTACGAATACCGAAGCATTCATGGAAGCCTACGACTGGTTCCACAATATGCGTCAGCTCTACGAGCTCTTCCCCGAGGGAGAACTTGATGTTGACTACACATGGGATTACTCTTACGGATATTTCATCGACGGAAAGGTCCCGCTCAATGTTTCCGAGGAATATCATGCAGCTACCTACAAGAAGGAAATGGCTGATGATTTCGGTTTCGTAGTATTCCCCAAGGGACCCAAGGTAGACGATTATAACGGATATTCCACAGATAATGCTTATGTAATCCCCGCTATCTATGACGAGGACAGAGCATGGAAGATCGCTTTCGCTTACAACCTTTACACCGAGCCTACACCCGGTTATGAGGATGATGACGACTGGAAGACCGGTTACTATCCGAACTTCTGTGATGAGAGAGCAGTAGATGAGACACTTGAGATCCTTCGTGATCATCAGACCGCTTGCATCTACAAGCTTGTTCCTCAGGTTAACAACAATAACAACTACTGGTGGAACATCGACGTTGAGACCGCTGCAGAGCGTTACGAGACGATGAAGGACGAGATCCAGATGTTGATAGACGCAGTACAGGATTAATTATCACTTGTTTTTTGGAAGCTGCTTTGTTATAATATTTTCTGTGAAGATTATATTGCAAAGCGTGAATATTTAGCTCCAAAATTCATAATAACCTTGATTTATGGGGAGGGTTTTCCCGTAAATATAAAAAACATTTATATAATTTTAGGAGGGTTTATTCATGAAGAAGTTAGTAGCTTTGTTACTCGTTGCGGTTATGACCATCGCAGCAGCCGTTATCCCTGCAGCAGCAGCGAACTATGACGGTATTGACTACTCGGCAGTTAAGGGTGCTAATCTGTATGTTAACTCTTACGACAACCTTACACTCTGTGTACAGGGTGAGGCTGGCGATCCCGGTCTCCTTGGCGCTGATCATGTAGCTGATGCTTATGGTCTTATCGTTTTCTGTACTCCCGAGTCAACCGGTAACCTTCATCTTGCTATTAATGCAGAGAACAACGGCTGGAACAGCGATGTAGCTTCTGAGCCTGTTGCTTTTGACGGCGGCGTTTACTATGCTCGCGTTGAGACCGCTTCTCCTTTCGTTAACGGCGAGAGCTACAGCCAGTACTGCATCTGCAACTGGAGCGGTGCTAACGTTGTTATCACAGGTTATGCTCTTGTTGGCAAGGATGGAAACTATGTTGCTAAGGACGGAACCGTTCCCGCAACTTCTCCTTTAGCAGGCGCTTCTCTTCCTAAGACCGGCGTTGTTAGCGCAGCAGTTCTTTACGCTATCGGTTCCGCTCTCGTTGGTGCAGGCGTTGTTGTTACCAAGAAGAGCCGCAAGGAGGACTAATTTTAGTCTCAAAGCTTAATATGTAATTTACAGGGCGGCCGCTCATTGAGCGGCCGTTCTTTTTTACTGTCTTTTTTATTCTTTGTTTATAGCCGGTTTATTGCCACAATGCCGCAGGATGATGTATACTCTTAACGTTAATTGCGCTATAGCGGAGGGAACTCATGAATTTACTGGTGGCAGAGAATCTGGGCAAAAGCTACGGTCCGAACGAACTGTTTCGGGAAGTGAGCTTAGGAATAAATGAAGGCGACAAATGCGGCCTGATCGGTATCAACGGAACGGGAAAATCGACGCTTCTGAAGATACTGGCGGGAGAGGAAGAGGCTGATGAAGGCAGCGTTACGATGAGGAACGGTCTGAGGATCGCGTATCTGCCGCAGACGCCTGAGTTTGATGAAAGTCTCACTCTGCTGCAGAATGTGATAAAAGACAAGACACACGCCGATGCTTACAGGAATCTCGAAGGAGAAGCAAGGGCCGATCTGATCAAACTCGGAATACCCGAGCCCGATGTGAATCCCGCGCATCTTTCGGGAGGACAGAGAAAGAGAGCGGCGCTCGTGAGGACGCTGCTTACCGATTCGGATATCCTCGTTCTGGATGAGCCCACGAACCATCTGGACGCCGAGATGACGGAGTGGCTCGAGGCGACGCTGAAGGCCTACAAAGGCGCTTTTATATGCATTACGCATGACAGATATTTCCTTGACGAGGTGACGAATAAGATATTTGAGCTGGATAAGGGACGGCTGTATTCTTATCAGGCAAATTATTCAAAGTTCATAGAACTGAAGGCGGAGCGTGAAGAGAGCGAGCTGGCTACCGAGAGAAAGGCGAAGACACTGTTTAAGCAGGAGCTGGCCTGGATGCTGAGGGGCGCCAGAGCGCGTACCACCAAGCAGAAAGCGCATATTCAGCGCTTTGAAGCCTTAAGGGACCGCAAAAAGCCGGTGGAGACAGAGAATGTCGAGATGTTCTCGGCGTTCACGCGAATGGGACGAAAAACGCTTGAGGCCGAGCATGTTTCCAAATCATACGGAGACAAATGCGTTATCGCGGATTTCTCTTATATTTTTCTTCAGAATGAGCGCATCGGCATAGTAGGGCCGAACGGCTGCGGAAAGTCGACGCTCGTGAAGATCCTGACAGGAGTGATCCCTCCGGATTCGGGAAAAGTAGAAGCCGGGATCACCCTGAAGGTCGGTTATTTCGCTCAGGAATGTGAGTTCATGGAGCCTGAGCAGCGCGTGATCGACTATATCCGCGACACCGCCGAGACGATTTACACAAAGGAAGGTCCGGTGACCGCGTCGCGCATGTGCGAGCGGTTCCTGTTCAACGCCGACAAGCAGTATTCGCCGATCGGTAAGCTCTCCGGAGGAGAAAAGCGCAGGCTTTATCTGCTGAAGATCCTGATGGAGGCTCCGAATGTACTGGTTCTCGACGAGCCCACGAACGATCTCGACATCATGACGCTCACTATACTCGAGGATTATCTTGTAAGCTTTGAAGGCATAATCATCGCGGTATCGCATGACAGGTATTTCCTGGACAAGCTGGTTAACCGCATTTTCGTATTCAAGGGCAACGGAGTGATAGAGCAGTCTGAAGGCAATTATACCGACCTGAAAGAAAAAGAGCTCGAAAGAGCGGACGAAGCTAAGAATACGGGCTCTGACTCCGCAAAAAATGCAGGAAAAGCTTCGGGACAGAATAGTGAGAGCGGCGGAGCGTCATGGAAGACGAACATGCCGAAGAAGCTCAAGATGACCTACGCCGAGCAGAAAGAGTTCGAAACGATAGAGGATGATCTTGCGGCCATTGAGGACAGGATCAAGGCTTTAGAGGCCGAAATAGAGGCATCAGCGACCAGTTATTCCAAGCTGAACGAACTGATGGAACAGAAGAACGCAGCCGAGGCGGAGCTCGAGGCGAAAACAGAGCGCTGGCTGTATCTTACGGAACTGGACGAGAAAATCAAAAACAGTTAAGGAGATTTATGGAAAAGAAAAAGAAATCTGCAGGTTTTATTGTCGGATTAACGATCATATCGCTGCTTTTCGCGATCCTTATCGAACTGTCAAAAAATACGATCGCCGGATGGTGTCTGACTGCGGTCGCGATCGTCGGATTTATCATATTCAGACGTTCGCTGATACTGAAGGGCAGATATAAGAAGGGGGTCGGCGCGGCATGCTGGCTGGGCTTTCTTGCGCTGCTCGCCGGCATTTACTTCATTTCCGCACCGCCCGTAAAGCGTGTTCCTGCCGTAGAAGGCTTTAAAACGGCCGTTACGGACGCTGTGCGCGTAAACGAAGGCGAACTCACGGGAGTCTATAACAAGGCCCGTACGGTCGAAATATACGCGGGAATACCCTATGCAAAAGCACCGGTCGGTGAACTGCGCTGGAAAGAGCCGCAGGATCCCGAGCCTTACAACGACGTCAGAGCCTGCGATACTTACGGACCGATGGCCGTTCAGAACGCGAACTCGCCGCTGTACAACTCGCTTTATCAGATATTGGGCTTTCATAAATACAATTTCAGTCTTTTTGACAATTACAGGGAAGAGGTTTCGGAGGACTGCCTTTATCTGAATGTATATTGTCCCGCGGACTATGATGGCAAGCCGCTTCCCGTCGTTTTCTACGTACACGGAGGCTCGCTTACCACAGGTCAGTCGTATTATACCGAATACAGGGGCGAGACATTCGCGGAAAAGGGCGTGATCTTCGTGAATTTCGCGTACCGTCTCGGCGTATTCGGATATTATGCGCATGAGGATCTGGCGGCGGAATCGCCTTACGGTACCACGGGAGACTACGGCCTCCTCGATCAGATCAAGGCGCTTAAATGGGTTCATGACAATATCGCAGCCTTCGGCGGAGATCCCGATAATATCACTATCGCGGGCGAGTCCGCAGGTGCTTCGAGCGTTAACGCGCTGTGTGTTTCACCGCTTACCGAGGGACTGTTCAGGCGCGCGATCGCGGAGAGCAGTTCGATCCTCGCGAAGAAGCCCTATCATACCTTCAGATCGATGAGCTCCGCACAGGATACGGGACATAAGATCATGACGGAATTCGGGGCGAAGAGCATTGCCGAGATGCGTGCGATTCCCGCTGAAAAACTTGTAAAGACAAAATACGCTAACGGATCGATGACGGTCGACGGTTACGCGATCACAGAACAGCCTTACCTGACCTACGAAAAGGGAAACAATCACGAAGAGGCGCTCCTAAACGGATTTAACGCGAAGGAAGGCGACGCATTCCTGTTAAATTACAAGGCCGAGGAGAGCAATTATGTCGAACTCCTGAAGCCCATTGCCGGCAAATACGCCGCAGAGCTGGCTGAGCTGGTTCCTGCGGGCAGTGTGAAACGGGACAAGAAATTCATCATTGACGCCGGCGGAGAAGCGAAAGGTTCGCTCTGCGAGGTTTACAGTGCGGCGTGGTTCACCTACAGTCACTATCTCTGGAGCAATTACATGGCTGCGGAAGGGCGTCCGGTTTACGAGTATTATTTCACCAAGAACAACCGCTCACTTGACAATTTCCATGCGGGCGAGCTGCCTTATGCATACGGAAATCTGTTCCGGGCGAAGGGCGTGTACGACGAGTCGGACTACTGGCTTTCCGAGCTGATGCAGAGTTACTGGATCAATTTCGCAAAGACAGGAGATCCGAACGGCGACAGACTTCCCACCTGGGAACCTGTTACAAAGCCCGGGGACAAGGTGCTCGAGTTCGGAGAGAAGGTGGCGATGACAGAGGATCC
>CAMZAI010000175.1 GCA_947304065.1 uncultured Clostridia bacterium
CAGCACTATTACAATGAGCACAAGACCGGCGATCTGATGGCGCATTTTACGAATGATATCTCGGCTATCAGAATGGCGATCGGCCCCGCGGTCATCTCCGTATTCGATGCTGTGGTAATGACGGTCATGGTGCTCTTCAAGATGGTCAGATACGTTGACGGAAGACTTACGCTCGCGGCCTGCATCCCGATGGTCATCATTTTGGGAGGCGCGCTCTATTACTGCCTTGTGGTCGATAAGTTCTACATTGAAAAGAATGAGGCTTTCTCGGAGCTGAGCGACCGCGTGCAGGAGAGCTTTTCGGGCGTGCGCGTGATAAAGGCTTTTGTACAGGAAAAGCGTGAGCAGGAAGAGTTCATGAAGGTCAACATGAACAACCGCAAAAAGAATCTCAGGCTGATCCGGACAAATATGATCTTCATGCCCGCGATCGAGCTCGTTATCGGCATATGCCGCACGATCGCGCTGCTGTACGGCGGACTGCTCGTATATCGCGGTGAGATATCCGTTGGACATTTCGTTGCGTTCAACCAGTACATCGGAATGCTCGTATGGCCGATGATCGCAGTCGGCGACAGCGTTGCTTCGTTTACGCAGGGACATGCTGCGATGAAGCGTCTGAGAAAGATATTCGACGTAAAACCCGAGATAGTCGACAGCGGCAAGGACAGCGGCATTGAAAAGCTGAAGGGCGAGATCGAGATCAAAGGCCTCTCATTCAGATATCTGCCCGAGCTTCCCGAGGCGCTGCATGACATCAATGTAAAGGTACCTGCGGGCTCAACGCTCGCTATTATAGGAAAGACCGGCTGCGGCAAGACCACGATCGCGAACCTGCTCGTAAGACTCTATGAGCCGGGCGAAGGACAGATACTCTTCGACGGACACCCGATCTCGGATATTCCGCTCGCCGTGCTCAGGAATGACATTGCTTACGTGCCTCAGGACAATTTCCTGTTCTCCGACACGATCCAGGCAAATATCGCATTCGGCGTAAGACGAAAGATTGACATGCCGGAAGAGAAGTTCTCGCTCTCAACGCTCAGAAAGTCAACGGTGCAGCTTAACGCTTACCTCGAGGAGGATCAGGCGGACCGCTATGAGAAGACCAATGCGGCCTACAACGATCTTCCCGCTGTAGAGGAAGCGGCTAAACAGGCGTGCGTGCATGACAATATCATAGAATTCCCCGCGAAGTACGGAACCGTCATCGGTGAACGAGGCGTTACGATGTCGGGCGGACAGAAGCAGAGAACCTCGATCGCGAGAGCTCTCATGAAGACTTCTCCGATCCTGATCCTCGACGATTCGCTCTCGGCGGTCGATACCGACACAGAGGAACAGATCCTTTCGAACCTGAAGGAAGTAAGGGCGGGGAAGACCACGGTCATCATCGCGCACCGCATTTCGACGATCCAGAACGCGGATCACATCATGGTACTGGACGAGGGCAAAGTGGCCGAGTACGGAACGCACGAAGAGCTGATGAAGCTCGGCGGAATTTACGAGAGACTTTACGAGAAGCAGCAGCTCGAGAAGATGCTTGATGACATTGCTGAATGATTTTAACGGGAGAACCGTATGAGTGAAATGATAGAAGGAACAGAGAAAAAGCATATATTCGGGCGACTGCTCGGATATGCGAAGCCATATGTGGGGCAGATGGCGATCGCCTCGCTGATGATGCTCGCGACCACCGGACTGGAGCTGTACTGCCCGACGGTGCTCGGAAGCGCGATCGACCACTTCGTCGAGGGCGCGGACTATACGCTGATACGCAATGACGGACTTGCGTATCTTGCTTCGATGGTAATGATGTTCTTCCTGTACGTGGGTCAGATGGGCATTCTTGCCACCACCGGACAGAATATCATCTTTAACATGCGTGCCGAAGTATTCGCACATATCCACAAGCTGGGCTTAAGCTTCTTTGACGTGCAGCCTGTCGGAAGACTGGTGACCAGGGTTACCAATGACGTGGAATCGCTGAATGAGCTGTTTTCGGGCATTCTGGTACGTCTGATCAAGAATGCGGTAAAGATCATCGGTCTGGCGGGCGTGATGCTGATACTTAACGCGAGACTTGCGCTCAGGGCGTTTGTGCTGATACCTTTCATAATCGCGCTGACTTTTGTGTTCAAGAAAGTTTCGAGGACCTGCTACCGCATCACGCGAAGCAAGATCACGGCGCTGAACACTTATCTTTCGGAGCACATCTCCGGAATGAAGATCATACAGATATTCAACAGGGAGCGTGAGAAGAACGCTGAATTCCAAAGCAGGAGCGAGGATCTGTTCAGGGCCAATTTCCGCGAGGTTATGGTTTACGCGATCTTCAGACCCTGCATTTACATGCTTTCGATCCTTGCGCTGATAAATATCATCTGGGGCGGCAGCGGACTCGTGTTCGCGGAGAACGCGATCCCCGGGACAGGCATTACTGTCGGAACGCTCTACATTTTCATCCAGTATGTACAGTCATTCTTTGAGCCCATACAGGATATGGCGGAGCAGATCGGAACTCTCCAGCAGGCGTTTGCTTCGGCGGAGAAGATCTTCTCGATACTCGATGTCGAGCCTTCGATCGTAAGCCCCGCAGAGCCCAAGCATCCGACCGACAGGTCCGGAAATCCGGTGCCTATCGTGGGAACGATTGAATTCGATCATGTATGGTTCGCCTATAATAATGAGGACTGGGTGCTCAAGGATGTGAGCTTTAAGATCGAGCCCGGAAAGAAGGTCGCGTTCGTCGGAGCGACAGGCGCGGGCAAGACCACGATACTCAGTCTGATCGGTCGCTACTACGATATCAACAAGGGAAGGATACTGGTCGACGGAGTGGATATCCGCGACATGGATACCGACGAACTGAGGCATGCAATAGGCCAGGTTCAGCAGGATGTATTCATTTTTACCGGCGATATCGCAAGCAATATCAGATTGTTAAATCAGGATATAACAGATGAGCAAATCCGCACAGCTGCTGCGATCGCGAATGCGGATACATTTGTAGAACGACTCGAACACGGCTATGCGGAGGCGGTCAGCGAACGCGGAAGCACGCTTTCGGCTGGTCAGAGACAGCTCTTAAGTTTTGCACGTACGCTCGCATACGATCCGAAGATTTTGGTAATGGATGAGGCTACTGCGAACATAGATACGGAGACCGAGCAGCTGATCACGGAAGCACTTGAGAGACTCATGAGCGGCAGGACCACGATCATGGTTGCACACAGGCTTTCGACGATCCAGCACTGCGACTGCATCATGGTAATGCATAAGGGCCGCTTAAGAGAACAGGGCACCCATCAGGAGCTGCTCGCGCAGAACGGTATATATAAGAAGCTTTACGAGCTTCAGAAGGCAAATATGTGAGATGACTGTCCTTTTAGGGGCATGGAACGGAGGCTGCCATGGAGAACAGAAAACTTACAATAGATGATATAGCAAGAGACCTCGGTATCTCAAAGACCACGGTCTCGCGCGCGATCTCGGGCAAAGGCAGGATCGGAAGGGAGACTACAGCGAGGGTTCTGGCTTATATAGAGGAAAAGAACTATAAGCCGAGTGCGCTTGCCAAAGGTCTTGCACAGTCGAGGACCTTCAATGTGGCGTTTGCCATGCCCGGAGAGTCGAAGTTCGTCGATCTTCCTTTCTTCCAGAAGTGCATGTGGGGCATAACCACGGCTGCGGCTGAGAAGGACTATGACGTGATGCTCTGCGTAGTCGGAGAGAACGACATAACCGGACTGAAGCGTCTTGCGGAAAACCATAAGGTGGACGGCGTGATACTCGGAAGAACGTATGAGAATGCGCTCGCCGAAAGGTATCTGAAAGACGAAGGAGTTCCTTTCCTGACTATCGGAACATCGGCTCTCCCGGGCACGGTTCAGATAGACAACGATCACGTAGAGGCTTGCAGAAAGCTGACTGCGAGACTTATTAAATCAGGATATAATAAAATAGGGGTGATAGGCGGACGTACCGAACATATAGTAAACAGGTGCCGTCTCGAGGGCTTTGGGAAGGCTCATAAGGACTGCGGGATCTTGCCGGACGAGAGTCTGGTGATCACCGGGAGCAGCGAGCCCGCGAAGGTTATTGCGGCGCTTGATAAGCTTCTGAAGAAACATCCGGACTGCATCGTATGCACCGATGATTCGGTATGCACGACCGTGCTCAACAGACTCGCGGCGCTGGGTGTATCCATACCGCAGGATATTGGAGTTGCCTCGTTCTACAACAGCACAACGCTCGACAACCACCGTCCTTCGGTAACTTCGCTTGAGTTTGATGCCTCAGAGGCGGGCGCGATCGCGTTTGAAGTTCTGATGGACCGGATCGACGGCAAGGATGTAAAAGAGCGTACACTTCTCGGATATAATATCATGGAAAGGGAATCTACCCGCAGAACCGCAAAATAATAAAAAAGTGTTGACAATCCTAAAATAGGATGGTAATATATTTGAGGTTGCGGGTAAACCGCATTTGCAGCAAGCAGAGTATCCACTCTCACCCCGAGCGCCGTACGGCTGTGACAGGGTTTTATAATTTGAGATACGTTTACGACAGTACTCGTTTTGATGAATTAAGTGGATAGTTTGCTATTCACTTTTTTTCTTTTAGGAGGTGTAGAACTATTAGCGACTATATGATCAATGAACAGATCAGAGATAAGGAGATTCGTCTGATCGGTGCGAACGGTGAACAGCTTGGCATTATGTCTTCACGTGAGGCCTATGCCCTGGCTAAGGAGGCAGAACTTGACCTGATCAAGATCGCTCCTACGGCTAAACCCCCTGTGTGCAAGATCACAGATTTCGGAAAGTTCCGTTACGAGCAGCTTCGCAGGGAAAAGGAAGCACGTAAGAAGCAGAAGACCATGGAAGTCAAGGAGATCCGTCTTTCACCCAACATTGATGATAACGACCTTCTCACGAAGGCGAATCAGGCGCGAAAGTTCCTTGAACACGGGGATAAAGTGAAAGCAACATTGAAGTTCAGAGGCCGTGAGATGGCGCATGTTCAGTCAGGTAAGCAGATCCTCGACTCTTTCGCCGAGAAGCTTGCAGACATCGCCGTAGTGGATAAGGCCGCTAAGCTTGAGGGTAGGAACATGATCATGTTCTTCACCCAGAAAAAATAATCTCATTCTTTTTAGGAGGAAGAAACAATGCCGAAGTTAAAGACAAACAGAGCAGCCATGAAGCGTTTCACAAAGACCGGCACAGGTAAGATCAAGAGATATAAGTGCGGAAAGGCACACATCCTTA
>CAMZAI010000176.1 GCA_947304065.1 uncultured Clostridia bacterium
TCCCGGAGGCAGGCTTCCTGTCAGTACAACCATCTCGCTGTCTTTTAATTCCTTCTTTAAGAGATTGATCTCAGTCTCATCGTAGAAATATACGATTACCAGGGTATCTCCCGATTCATCGGAAGGCCTGAGCTTATCGCTGCCCCACCTGGAATCCTCGCGTATGCCTTCAACCGTCAGAGTCTTCACCAGTGCGCGGTAATGCATTCCGTTATATTCAATGAACAGATTTACCGGATCCTCTCCCTCAGGAAAAACATCACTCGTAAGTTCCGGGAAAAAGGTTTTAACATCCTGTCTCGGTCTGATCTTGTTTCCGACTATATCGGTCAGTTTCTTATTTGACCAGAGAATACATCCTGTCTTATCCAGGATCGCATAGGCAATCTCCAGTTCCTGATCGAGTTTGCGCTGTACATTGCTGTAATTAACGCCGAAACGAACCAGTTCGAGTACAAGCCGCTTTCTCTGAACAATATAAACCGCTACGAGCGCGATACAGTAAAAGGCAAGAAAGATCAGTGCGGTATTACCCGCCTTTTTGCTGATGGAATATTCATATATGGTCAGAGCAAGGAAAATGATACCCAGGAAAAGAGGCCATTTGATCATTCCTCTGATAAAAGGCATAAGCCTGTGCTTGTTATCCATACGTCACCCCTGTAATCGAAAGACTCATACTCGGAATTATTTTACCATATTATTTATAAAAAAAGAAGATACAAAAAAGCGGCATGGACTTTGACGTCCACACCGCATAGAGTGCTTATGTTGTTTTACACTGATTATTCAACTGTGTAAGGCATAAGAGCGAGATGACGAGCACGCTTAACAGCTACTGTGATAGCTCTCTGATGCTTTGAGCAGTTACCTGTAATTCTTCTGGGAAGAATCTTACCACGCTCAGATACGTATCTCTTAAGCTTATTTACATCCTTATAATCAACACCAGCTCCGGTCTTGTCTGCACAGAAAGCACAAACCTTCTTCTTTCTGCGAGGCATTCTCTTCTTCATCGGAGCATCCTTATCACTCTGTTCTCTTGTCTTATTGAACGGCATTGCTGCTACCTCCTATCCAAATTCTGTGTTCCGTTGCTTCTTTAAGCGAACGGTAATTCCTCGTCAATTCCTGTAGGGATGTTCATGAATCCGTCTCCTGCGGGAGCAGGTCCTGCGGATCTTCCTGCGCCATCATTGCCTGAGCCCTGAGCATTCTTGCTCTCGGCAAATTCGATCTCCTCAACCATGATCTGAACGCTGTAATGCTTAACACCGTCTTTTTCATAGTTATCATTTTCGACACGACCGGTTACAACAACCTTTGTGCCCTTCTGGAGAAATTTCTCAACAAACTCTCCCTGCTTACCAAAACATGTGCAGTTAAAGAAATCTGTATCGGGCTGTCCGTCACGCTTAAAGCGGCGGTCTACAGCGATAGAAAATCTGGCAATAGCGGTGGAATTCTGACCCTGTGAGTATCTAACCTCAGGATCTCTGGTTAAACGTCCCATTAAAATGACTTTGTTCATTAGGCGACCTCCTTATTCCTCGTCACGTCTAATGCATAAGTATCTGAGTACATTGTCCATAATGCGAAGTCTTGACTCAAGCTCCGCGGGAACAGTAGTCTCAGCATCGAATTGGATGAAATAGTAGTATCCTTCGTTCATCTTCTGGATCTCGTAAGCAAGTCTCTTCTTGCCCTGATCTTCAACATTCAGGTTCTGACCGCCGAACTTGGTGATCATGTCCTTAACGTTGTTCAGGACTGCAGCTCTTGCTTCATCCTCGATTACTGCATTAACAACTAAGGCTAATTCGTACTTGTTCATAGTTGCGTTGCACCTCCTTTTGGTCTCTGGCCCTCCGTCATGCGGAGAGCAAGGAAAATAATATATCACAATCGGATATATTAGCACCTATGTCAAAAAAAAGCAAGAACTTTTTACGGTTCTTGCTGATTTTGTATTTTCCCGGCCTTATTCGGCCCTTGTGACGTCCTTGATATTCTTCTCCGCCTGCGTTCTCGGGATCATTATCATATGCCCGCAGCCCCTGCATTTGAGCCTGAAATCGATCCCCGTACGGAGCACCTCCCATTCGCTGCTGCCGCAGGGATGGGCCTTTTTCATCTTTACAATGTCGCCGACCTGTATGTCCATATGATCCCACCTGTCCGTGTAAATGTCCGGTGCCGGCGCTTAAGCAAGGAATCCCCTGTTCGAGCCGTCCGACATGTTCATCTCGTTTAAGCTGCCCTTGCCGTAGGTAAGGCCCGCGTAAACATTCTGCGAATTCTCCATGACCGCTCCGGACTCGTCCCGGGGAGCGATCTCGGCGTACGCCTTTCTGAGACCTGAGATCACGTTCTTCGCGCCGTCGAGCCCACGGTCTTCGCCCGCAATGTCGCTCGCCACCAGCATGCGCTGTACGTATTCGTAGAGGTTTAAAAGACGCTTCGAGATCGCGTATTTGTAATCCAGCACGCTCATCAGCTCCGCGAGGAACTTCTGCGCCGATTTGAGCGCAGCCCTTCCTTCTTCTTTGCCGCCCTGTGCGAACGCCTTTACTCCGCAGTCGATCTCTTCAAGTATTATATCATATGTGATAACAACAAGCTCTGTTTTGTTGGCCTGCGAGATCCTCCTCGCAAAATCCTTCTGTCTGCTTCTGTCCATTATTTATCCTGTCTCCGAATCATTATGCAATGTTTACCGTTTCAGACTTCATTATCAGCTCTGGAGCAGCTGAAGGATGTTCTGGGGCCTCTCGTTCGCCTGAGCGAGCATTGCGGTGCCGGCCTGGTCGAGTACGTTCTGCTGCGTGTAATTGGTCATTTCCTCAGCCATATCAACGTCCTCGATACGCGACATCGACTCGGTCATGTTCAGGTCGGTGGTCTCGAGGTTATTGATCGTGTGCTCAAGTCTGTTCTGGTACGCGCCGAGCTTAGCTCTGATAGCAGATACCTCGTTTACCGCGTTGTCGTAAAGGGTGATCGCCTGCTGCGCGCCCTCTTCGGTGCAGACATTTATATTTGCGATGCCGAGCGTTACGGGATCGATCCTCGGGATCTTAACTTCCATATCCTGATGCTCGTTCGCGCCTACCTGAAGGTACATCGGGCCCGCCTCGAGAAGAGTGGTCACGGACTCAAGTATCTCGCCCTCCGCGTATGATGCGTCTTCGCTTCCGTCGCCCGCAGCATCGGTAAACATGGTCTGGCTCGCTCCGGGAGTAACCTGGAATCTCATCTCAAAATTGTTATTGTCCTTAACATATACGATATCTCCGCTCGCAGATGCGGTCGCCGTGGTTCCGAAGCCGTCGCCGAGCTCTACCTGGGCGTCAACTCCGTAAGAGGTAACTGTCTCGGTGCTGAGTCCGAACAGATCGGCAAGCGCCTCGTTGTTGCACTGGATGCTGACTTTCTGCGAAGAACCGTAGCCGTTCGACATGAAGATCAGATTGCCTTCGCCGATGCCGGTCTCGGTATATCCTGCGGTCTCGATCGGTCCGTCGGAATCGGGGCCGTCGCCGAAGAACGCCTTGATGTTCATCTGGTCGCAGAGGTTTCTGATGCCTGCGTAGCAGGTCTCGAGAGACATGCCCTCGGAGAAGTACAGCGAATAACCGTTGATCGTAATGGAACCGCCCTCGTCCTCGCCGATCTCGTCAAATGTGGGAACTCCGCCGACTACGACCGCCTGTCTGGGATCCACTGTAATATTCATAGAATAATCGATGCTCTCTACGGTATCCGAAGAGTAGATCAGGTTAACGTAGGTGTTGTTGGTATAAGAATTCTTGTCGAGGTTTCCGTCGAGCAGGGTCTTGGTGTTGAACTCGGTAGTCGTCGAGATCCTCTGGATCTCAGCCTGGAGCTGGTTGATCTCCTGCTGGATCGCGCTTCTGTCCTCGGTCGTATTGGTTCCGTTCGCAGCCTGAACAGCCAGCTGTCTCATACGCTGGAGCATCGCAGTAACTTCGTTCAGTGCGCCTTCGGCGGTCTGGATAACGGAAATGCCGTCCGAACCGTTCTGCGACGCGCGCTCAAGACCTTCTATCTGAGTCTTCATCTTGCGGGAGATCGCCATGCCTGCCGCATCGTCAGAAGCCCTGTTGATCTTGTAGCCGCTTGACAGACGCTCAAGGCTCTTGTCGAGAGCGCTTCCGGTCTTGCGAAGCTGTGTGTTTGTCTGCATTGCTGAAATGTTATGATTGATCCTCATGTGCTTTCCCTTTCTCTTATCAGATGAAGTTTGAAATAAATGATCTTGCTATGTTGTAAAGCTGCAGTGTCGCAGGCTTTTTCCTTTCGTTCTCAACCTGCGCCGTTACCGCCGCGGCCCTTCTTTTGAGCTCTCCGAGCCTTGAGAGATAACTGTCGGGGCTGATCCTGTCAATGCCCGTGCCGATGTCTCCGGTCTCGTATCCCGCCTCGCGCATCGCTGTGATGAATGCGGAAAGAGGAGTCGCTATCGCGTCCAGCTCGCCGGCGCTGTCGCAGGAGATCCTTCCGTCGATCCTGCCTTCGGTCTCTGCCGGCGCTTCGATGCCCCGTTCGTAGACCGTAAGACTCAGGTCCGCGTGAACCCTGTAGCTTGAGGTGCTGACCTCGAGGCTTATCGTTCCGGCGCCCTCGGTGCTGTGTATAACCGTAAGGTTGATCCTCGCGGGAGTGTCCCCCGCGGTGCTCATCCTGTAGTGTTCCTTCTTTGCGAGGTCTCCGAGAAGTCCATATTTCTTAAGTGTCTCGTCGAGCTCGCGTCCTCTCGAGATTATCGCTATGCTTCCAAGGAATTCTCCTTCGGCCTCGGCTTCGGCTTCGGCCGCGCGTTCGGCGTACATCGCGCTCATGCTCTCGGGATCCGTAACCGCATCGGTAAGCTCCTTTGCGCTCCCGAACTCCAGTGAAAGGTCTTCGCCCTCACGCTCGAGAGTACTGATATTGTTTACGCTGTCATCGACTCCGATCGCAGCGAGGAACTTTTTCGACCCCGATGCCAGGCTCATCACGCTCCTGATGTTGGCCGCTGCCTGTGCCGCGTCCGAATCGGAAACCGTGGACTGCGCCGCCGCAAGCTTCTCGGCGAGCTGTTCGAGGGACATATTTTCGGGAGCTTCGGTATCTACCGCCTCGCTCCAGGCTTCGGGAGAAGTGATCTCGGCCGCCTGCTTTGCGAGCGCCAGATTGTATCTGACTGCCTCTGCCGTCCTGCCGGCAAAGCCGTCGAGGATCTGGTCGGTTATCGAATT
>CAMZAI010000177.1 GCA_947304065.1 uncultured Clostridia bacterium
CGTCCATAATAGTGTATGATCCTCCGTTTTATCTCTTCCTGAGCCTGCTGATGCAGGTCGAAAGGTTCTCTGCTATGTCACCGGCAGTAATGCAGTCCTCGCAGCTCTTCGCCGCAGCCTCGTCGCCCGCCGCCGCATGGATATACACGCCGCTGCGCGCAGCCTCGTAAGGCTCGAGTCCCGCTGCCATCAGGCCCGCGATCAGGCCCGCGAGAACGTCTCCCGAGCCGGCTGTCGCCATGCCCGGATTGCCGTTGGTATTGTAGTGCAGGTGTCCTTCGGACGCGATAACGGTGCGTGCGTCCTTACAGACATATGTTAATATATTATTATAAGTGTATTCATAGGCGGTGTCAAATATGGAGTCCTTTAATCCGGCGGCGTCGAGGCCTGTAAGTCTGCCCAGTTCACCGATATGCGGAGTGAGAACAGCGGGTGCAGAAAACCGTTCCGCTATCGCCGCAGCCCTGTCTTTCCCGTCGACTTTCTCCACACTCTGCGCAATGATGTTCAGCGCGTCGGCGTCCACAACGGCCTTCTTTCCGGCCGCGAGCACCTTCTTTAACACTTCCTTCGCCGCATCGGAAGTTCCGATTCCCGGTCCGATAAGAACCGTATCCGCCCATGTGAGCCCGTCGTCAAGTACCTTCGCGTCATACCCGTCATCGGTAAAGAGCAGGCCCGTCATCGCCTCGGGCTGCATCTGATTAAGCAGTCTTACCGTATCCTCGCAGGTCAGTACTTTCACCATGCCGCAGCCCGCCATGAACGCGGAATGCGCGGTCAGATACCCCGCTCCGGCACAGCCGCGGTTCGCGGCTATCACGAGAAGCTTTCCGTAACTGCCTTTATTGCTCCATGTATAGCGCTCGGGGAGTCTCACTTCCTCCTCCGAGGAAAAATGAGTCACGATGCCCTCATACTTTTCTTTCTGGATAAAGAATGCCTCGTCGCAGGCTATATCATAATCTTCCTTTGACGCCTCCTGCCTGTCGAGCAGCTTATGCATCCTCTGTTTGTCGATGTACATCGCCAGATCGATCTTTCGAAGGAACTCATCCTCCGTATCATCCTTCTCGAGCTTCGCATGTCCCATCGAGAATGAAATGTCATAGGGCTCCGTCTTCACCGCCCTGAATCTGTCGGCCTCCTCGCGGATCCTTCTCTCGGTCTCGATAACGTCTTCCTCGGAATCCGTCTCGAGCATGATCACATACTCGTCGCCCGCATATCTGAACACGGCTCCCTTGACAAACATAGCGCTGTTCATGATCTTCGCGGCGTCGTTCAACGCACGGTCTCCCGCAGAATGTCCGTACGCGTCGTTGATCCTCTTGAAATAGTTCAGGTCGAGCATTATCCCGTAATACTTCGAGCCGCGCGCCGCCGTGAGCGTATGCTCGAGATAAAGCCTGTTGTAGAGACCGGTCAGCGGGTCGATGAACGACTTCTGATTCTGCAGGCTGAGGTGCAGCGCCGTAAGACCGATCGCAGCCGCGGGCCATGCAGTCGATATTCCGTAAAACAGTCCCTGTATAAAGCTGCCGAGAGCGACGGGGATCATAAACATCCATACGGGGAAGAAGGCAACTCTGCCGTGCCTGAACAGATAGTTATAGTAAATATAGATACTGAAGCCTGCCGCAAAGAATACCATTATGTACATCGTCCAGCACCAGTCGAGGCGTTCGAATACATAGTCGGAATTAACGCGGAACAGGAAAGGTTTGAACAGATTGATGATAAGAGCGACCGCGCAGACAGCAGGGAGCAGACCGTACAGCGGAAGTCTCTTCTTCAGGCGCTCCCGGTCCCTGTAAAGCTTCAGGTCCACGAACAGCGTCCATAAGAAGCCGCCTGCGATATTCGCCGCGTAGAGATAGGTACTTCCGTACAGATTGATGAAATAAGTCAGCCTGTTCTGCTTTCCGTCGAGATAAAAGCCGAGAGTCTCGATGACCGACGCCGCCATGACCATAAATACAAGAGCCAGAAAGATCTTATCTTCAAGCCGCCTGCGCTGTTTTGTACGGATATTGCTGATGAGCAGACACAAAAGAAGTGATACTCCGAATATATTCGGGATAAGTATTGCGCTGAATGTCATATTTCCTCCGCGTGCGCCCCTGTAACCGCGCACGTCCCCCTTTGAACGGATAATTGATCATTGATATATAGATACATTATATGACAATACGGCCCGCAATACAATTATGATCGGGTTTTCGGTAACAATTGCAACTATCTCCGTCTTTTGGTACAATACCCCTCGGAGGTTTTCCTATGATCCTGTCATGTTCAAATATTTGTAAATCCTTCGGTACCGACGTGATACTCGACAATGTCAGCTTCCATGTGAACGAGCATGAGAAGGCCGCTATCGTCGGGATCAACGGTGCCGGTAAATCTACATTGCTAAAAATAATCGTCGGTGAGCTTTCCGCCGACTCGGGTTCCGTAGTGATAGCGAAGAGCACCACCGTCGGCTATCTTTCACAGCAGCAGGACCTCACTCCCGGCAATACGATCTGGGAAGAGGTGCTCTCGGTAAAAGCCGACATCCTCGCCACGGAGGAGAATATCCGCAGGCTCGAGCACCATATGAAGGAAGTCGAAGGCGAGGAGCTCGAAGCGCTCTTAAAGCAATACACGCAGCTCACCCATCGCTTTGAAAATGAAAACGGCTACGCAGTAAAGTCCGAAGTCACCGGCGTCTTAAAGGGTCTCGGCTTTTCCGAGGATGATTTCGGAATGAAAGTCGAGACGCTCTCGGGCGGCCAGAAGACGCGCGTCGCTCTTTCCAAGCTGCTCCTTCGCACGCCCGACATCATAATGCTCGACGAGCCCACGAACCATCTCGATCTCGAATCGATACGCTGGCTCGAAGGCTTCTTAAGCTCATACAAGGGTGCCGTGATCCTCGTGGCACATGACCGCTACTTCCTCGACAAGATCGTCACGAAGGTCGTGGAGATCGAGAACACCCACGCAGAGACCTTTATGGGCAATTACTCGACCTATTCCGAAAAGAAGCAGGCCGAGCGCTACGCGCAGTACCGCGCGTACATGAACCAGCAGCGTGAGATAAAGCATCAGGAGAAGGTCATCGAGACTCTCCGCTCCTACAACCGCGAAAAATCTATAAAGCGCGCCGAGTCACGCGAGAAGATGCTGAACAAGATCGAGCGCGTCGACAAGCCAATTGAGCTGAACGACAAGATGAACATCATCCTCGAGCCGAACATCCAGAGCGGCAACGATGTCCTGACGGTAAAGCATCTTTCGAAGGGCTTTGACGGCGTAACGCTCTTTGACGATGTGAATTTCGAGGTAAAGCGCGGCGACCGCATAGCCATAATAGGCAATAACGGCACCGGCAAGACCACGATGCTCAAGATCATCAACGGCATCCTTCCGCCCGATCACGGCGAATACAAGCCCGGCGCGAAGGTTTATATAGGCTACTACGACCAAGAGCACCACGTACTCGATCCCGCGAAGTCCATTTTCGACGAGATCCAGAGCACTTACCCCGATATAGACAATACGCGCGTGAGGAATCTGCTCGCAGCCTTCCTGTTTACGGGCGACGATGTGTTCAAACTGATCGGCGATCTTTCGGGCGGTGAAAAGGCCCGTGTTTCGCTCGCTAAGCTTATGCTCTCCGACGCGAATTTCCTGATCCTCGACGAGCCCACGAACCATCTGGACATTGTATCGAAGGAGATACTCGAGCAGGCAGTGGCGTCCTACACGGGAACCGTGGTTTACGTATCCCACGACCGTTATTTCATCAACAAGACCGCGACCAGGGTATTCGAGCTCACGGACAAGCGTCTCGTGCAGTACGAGGGCAATTACGACTACTACCTGGACAAGCGCGACGCTGTAATGAACGCGGCGTACTCGACCGGCAGCGGACGCTCGGTGGTAAGCGGCGGCAATACTCCCGGCAAAGGTGCCGGCACCTCCGCTTCGGGCTTAAATACGGGTGCTTCCGGTAATGCCCCGTCTGCTTCATCCGCAGCAGCGGGCGGCAAGAACGACTGGGAGACACAGAAAAAGCTGGCTGCTGCCAGACGCAAGCTTGAAAATGATTTTTCCGCATGCGAGAAAGAGATAAACGCGCTCGAAGCGCGCAATACCGAGATCGATGCACTGTTCGAAGATCCGGATATTGCAACGAATTCGGTAAGACTCAGGGAGCTCACAGAAGAAAAGTCTGCCAACGAGGCCAAACTCGAAGAACTGATGCAGACATGGGAGGATTTGTATGAGAAGCTTAATGACGCTGGTAGTCCCGTGCTTTAACGAGGAAAAGGCTCTCCCGCTCTTTATGGAGGCTGTAAAGCCCGTGAGGGCCGCGCTCGCGGAAGGCAGGTACGTGACTCCCTCGGGAGAGGCGCTTGAATTCGAACCCTGCGACACCGAGATCGTATTTGCAGACGACGGTTCGACCGACTGCACCTTAAAGCTCCTCCGCAGCTTCCATGAAGCCGATCCGAACGTGCGCTACGTCTCCTTCTCGAGGAACTTCGGCAAGGAAGCGGGCATTTACGCCGGTCTTAAAGAGGCAAAGGGCGATTACGTGGTCCTGCTCGACGCTGACCTTCAGCATCCTGTGGAGAGCATTCCCGTGATGTATAAGACGCTCACTTCCGAAACAGTCTCCTTCCCCGACAGTGAGAATTCGGTCCGCGGCCGCTACGATTCGGTCGCGATGTACAGGAACAAAAGAAAAAGCGACGGAAAGATCCGCGCTTTCTTCTCAAAGAGCTTCTTTAAACTGATCAACCGTCTCTCGGGCCTCAGCCTCGTGGACGGCGCAACCGACTTCCGGATCATGACTCGCCAGATGGTGGATTCCGTGCTCTCGATGAACGAGTACAACCGCTTTACGAAGGGCATATTCAACTGGGTAGGCTACAATACGAAATGGATGCCCTATGACGACGCCGAAAGATGCGCGGGGGATTCAAAATGGACCACTTCGGGGCTCATTCGTTACGGATTCGAAGGCATCTTCGCTTTTTCCACGAAGCCGCTCACCATCGCCTTCGGGCTCGGCCTGCTGCTCTGCATCCTCGCCGTGCTCTATGCGGTCTACACCGTAATCAGCACTCTGGTCTTCGGCAATCCCGTCGACGGCTATCCTTCGCTGTTCACGATGATACTGCTCTTCGGCGGAATACAGCTGCTGTTCCTGGGTTTCCTCGGCCAGTATATGTCCCGCATGTACCTCGAGACCAA
>CAMZAI010000178.1 GCA_947304065.1 uncultured Clostridia bacterium
AATTTATCATGCTTTGCGGTCTGCCCGCATGCGGAAAGTCAACACTTGCCGAAAAATACATCGGGGAAGGATACCTGGTTGTCAGCATTGACTCGATGAGGAAAGAATTCTTTGGCGATATTAACCGTCAGGACGGCGAGATATCCAGAGAGGAGTTCAACCTTCATTATCCTGATTATGAGTCTTTTTATAATTACTATTTTGTCGGAAAGAATCCGTTCGTGAACGGAGCTTTCATGTCGGAGCTTGCGCAGAGGATGCTCGCTGACGGCCTGAAAGCGGGTAAGAACGTTGTATATGACGCTACCAACCTTGCCCGCAGAAAGGACTTCTTCGATGCGGTCGACGCGCTGGTCGGAGGAGCGGCGGAGTATCAGAAGTATCTGTGCTACAGCAGCCTGGGCATTGACGATATCCTTGAACGCAACCTCGACAGGATCCATCGCAACTATGACAAGGTCAGACAGTATATCGCGGACGGCTGCACGGGTGAGTATCCCGAGTTCGAAGTAGCCGTAGCGCCCGGAGCTCTTGTAGATATGTACAAGAGGTACAGAGATAACCTTCCCGAGAACGAGGACATCGAAGGCCTCATCAAGGAAGAGTTTTAATTTAGAACTATCAAAGGCATGGGCCCGTGATGAGGAGACCATGCCTTTATCGCATCCGTAATACAGGGGGAGATTTTTAATGTATCGCATTTTTCTGGTAGAAGACGATAGGGGGATAGCAGACGCCATAGCCGCGCAGACGGCGCTGTGGGATATGGAGACCGTGTGCGTAAAGGATTTCCGCAACGTCATGGACGAGTTTGCCGCATGCTCGCCGCAGCTCGTGATCCTCGATATCTCGCTGCCGTTTTACGACGGCTATCACTGGTGCAGGCTGATAAGGAGCACTTCGAAAGTGCCCGTGATCTTTATTTCCTCGGCGGCCGACAATATGAACATCGTTATGGCGATGAACATGGGGGCGGACGATTTTATCGCGAAGCCCTTCGATCAGAGCGTACTTATGGCCAAGATCAACGCGATGCTGAGACGCGCATACGATTTTGCTTCGTCCACCGAAATGATCGGACACAGGGGAGCGGTGCTGAATACGGCGGACGGATCATTGTCATACGAGGGCGAGAAGATAGAGCTTACGAAGAACGAATACCGGATACTCCTCGGGCTTATGAGGTCAAAGGGCAGGATCGTCAGCCGTGAGAAGCTTATGGAGCAGCTTTGGGAGTCGGATGAATTCATCGACGACAATACCCTGACCGTCAATATCGGACGCCTCAGAAAAAAGCTCGAAGCGGCCGGTCTGCATGATTTTATCACTACAAAGCACGGCGTGGGGTATCTGATTGAATGAAAGAGTATTTGCGTTTATATCTTAAAGAACACCTGCCCTCGCTGGGACTGTTCGCGCTGTGCGTGATAGTTTTTGCCGCGGCCTTTAAGCTGTATGACCTTCCGCTTGCGGCCGTGGGATATCCGGCTCTCATATGCCTGATCTTTTGGATTGTCTTTGCCGCAGTCAGGTTCCTGCGTGCGGCGCAGAAGCACCGCATACTTACGTCGCTGACGGAATTACTGACCCCGGATATGCTGCCGGAAGTTCAGACGACTGACGATGCGGATTACAGGCGTATTATCGAGCTTCTCCGGGACGCTGCGCGGCAGCAGGAGAGCAGCTCCTCGAACAGATACGAGGACATGATCGAATATTATACTTTGTGGGCGCACCAGATAAAGACGCCCATCGCGGCCATGAGACTGACGCTGCAGAACGAGGATTCGCAGCTCTCGCGCAGGCTCATGTCGGATCTCGGACGCGTGGAGCGGTATGTGGAGATGGTGCTCGCATATCTGCGGCTAGGCGGCGAATCGACCGACTATCTGATCAGGGAATACGATCTGGACAGCATGATCAAGGCATCTGTCAGGAAGTTCTCGGGAGAGTTCATAGACAGGAAGCTCTCGCTTGATTTCCGGCCATCCGGAGCGAAGGTGATCACCGATGAAAAATGGCTGTGCTTTGTTCTGGAACAGCTTATTTCCAATGCTCTTAAATATACTCCGGCCGGGAAGATAACGATACGCCTTGAAGAGCCGTGCACATTATGCATTGAGGATACGGGCATAGGCATTGCGCCCGAGGATCTGCCGAGGATATTCGATCAGGGCTTTACCGGACGCAACGGAAGGACAGACAAGAAAGCGAGCGGTCTGGGGCTGTATCTGTGCAGGCGGATATGCAGAAGCCTCGGGCATTCGATAACCGTAACGTCCGAACCCGGGAAGGGTACCGCCGTCAGGCTTGACCTTTCGAGGAAAAAGATCACTGTGGAGTAAAACTTACAAAAATGTAAGATTTTGACGGGAAAATGTAAGCCGCATCGATGGCAGAACATTTTCCCGCTTGTTATGATGAGTGCAGAAAAGCGAAAGAAAAGCGCAATAGGGAGGAAGTTTTAAATGAGTTTTTTGGAAGTACATGATCTTAAAAAGGTTTATACGTCGCGTTTCGGCACACAGAAGGTGGAGGCCTTAAAACGCGTTAATTTTTCGGTAGAGGTGGGAGAGTACATCGCCGTCATGGGTGAATCCGGAAGCGGAAAAACAACGCTTCTTAATCTGCTCGCAGCACTTGACCGGCCTACGTCCGGAACGGTGCTGCTGGACGGCATGGATACCTCGAAACTGCCCGAGAAGGAAGTTTCCGCATTCAGACGCGACCAGCTCGGCTTCGTGTTCCAGGAATTCAATCTTCTGGATACATTCACTCTTGAGGACAATATCTATCTGCCTCTGGTGCTCGCGAACAAGAGCTATTCCGAGATGTCGGCAAAGCTCGCTCCGATAGCTCAGGATCTGGGCATTTCGGACCTGCTGAAGAAGTATCCTTACGAAGTATCGGGAGGACAGAAGCAGCGTGCAGCCGTTGCACGTGCGCTGATCACCGAGCCCAAACTGCTACTTGCCGACGAGCCTACCGGAGCTCTTGATTCGAGATCGACCGACGAACTGCTCGGCCTGTTCTCAGAAGTAAATAAAAAGGGACAGACGATCGTTATGGTTACGCACAGCGTAAAAGCCGCGAGCCATGCGACACGCGTGCTGTTCATCCGCGACGGCGAGGTTTATCATCAGATATACCGCGGAAACGATTCAAACGAGCAGCTTTACCAGAAGATACAGGATACCCTGACCGTACTCACGACGGGGGGTGAGATCGCATGAAGCGAGGATTCTATCTGAGACTTGCCCTTGACGGAATGCGTAAGAACAAAAGGCTGTATATCCCGTATCTGCTCACCTGCGCCGGCATGGTAATGATGTTCTACATCCTTGCGGCACTGACGTTATCCCCTGCGATGGAAGCCATGCGCGGAGGAGATTCGATCCGGATGGTGCTGTTCCTCGGGACGTTTGTCGTAGGCTTTTTTGCGGTGCTTTTCCTGTTTTATACCAATGCGTTCCTGATCAGAAGGCGAAACAAGGAATTCGGTCTGTACAATATCCTGGGCATGAACAAGAGAAATATCAGCCGTATCCTGCTCTGGGAGACGCTCCTTTCGGCGCTGTTCTCTATCGTCATGGGACTTGCCGGCGGACTGCTCTTTTCGAAATTCGCAGAGCTTTTCCTTATCCGCATGGCGGGAGGGGACGTTGACTATAAGCTGAGCGTTGAGCCTTTGAGCATTTTGGCCACCGCTGCATTTTTCTGCGCGGTCTTTGCGCTTATCCTTATCGTTTCCCTCGCGAGGATCAGCCTTTCCAAGCCGCTGGACCTGTTAAAGAGCGAAGCGGCGGGCGAAAAGCCTCCGAAGGCCAACTGGCTTCTCGCAGTGCTGGGAGTTATCATACTCGGAGTGGCATATTATCTTTCATTGAGCATCGAATCGCCTCTCACTGCATTAATGATATTTTTCCTGGCTGTGCTGATGGTCATCGCCGCGACGTATCTGCTGTTCATTGCGGGCTCTGTCGCATTGTGCAGGCTTCTTCAGAAGAACAGGAAATACTATTACAGATCCGATCATTTCGTTTCGGTATCGTCGATGGCTTTCAGAATGAAGAGAAACGGTGCCGGACTTGCATCGATATGCATTCTTGCCACGATGGTGCTCGTAATGCTTTCGTCCACAGGATGCCTGTATTTCGGCGGCGAGAACGCACTGCGCGAGTTGTGTCCATATGACGTGACCTTCGGCGCCGAATATGATGAAGAGGAAGATTATTCCGAAGAGAATAAGAAAAATATCGAAGAGATCGTTCATGAGATAACCGGCGGACGTGAGGCCGATATGTTTACCTATTACCGGATCGATGCAAACGGAATATTCGAGAACGGATCTCTCGAAATGACGCGCGACAGCAGAAGGCTTGATATAACAAGCGAAGGCGAACTGCTGAAGAAGGTTCATCATCTGATCCTGATACCGGTCTCAGATTACAATACCCTGACCGGCAAAAATCTGACGCTCGAGCCCGGTGAAGCGCTCGTCTGGAGCGACAAGGGTGCTTACGAGTGGGATACTTATACCGTAAAGGGCTGCCGTACGCTGAATGTGCGCGGCTTACTTGAGGATGTTCCGTTTAAACTGAGTACAAACGATAAAACGGTCGCGGTCGATGTCGTCGCAGTGGCTGACTGGTTGGAGTATGCACAGGAGATCACGGGTTACGCCGAAAACGTTCTTGAAGACCGCTGGATCGCGATCCCAGGAATTTACTGCTCTTTCAACATGCCCGGAGTTAAAGCGGAAGAACAGTACGATTATCTCACTGCGATCGTAAATGAATGCCGCGTTAAGTTCAGAGGCGAAGATTTTAAACGCTTCGGTTTCATCAAGATCGACTCATATGCCGAGAACCGCGCAGATTTCTACACTATGTACGGCGCGCTCTTTTTCCTGGGCATCATACTTTCGGTTCTGTTCATCGCCGCGGCTGCGCTGATCATTTATTACAAGCAGCTGAGCGAGGGCTATGAGGATCAGAGCCGTTTCGGCATCATGCAGAAGGTCGGAATGACGCCGAAGGAGATCAAAAGCGCCGTTAATTCGCAGGTGCTCACGGTATTCTTCGCACCGCTCCTTCTCGCGGGCGTGCACCTCGGTTTCGCGTTTCCCTTTGTGGAGAAGATACTGCGCATACTCGGAGTGTGGAACATGCCGCTTCTGATCGCTACCAGTATCCTTTGTTTCCTTGCGTTCGGACTGTTTTACATCTATGTTTTCCGCGCAACCGCAAG
>CAMZAI010000179.1 GCA_947304065.1 uncultured Clostridia bacterium
TACACGATATAAAAAGCGCACCGCAACAATTTTCGCTGCGGTGCGCGGATAATACATATTCGTATGTAAGGCTTAAGCAAGCTCGAGAGCTACTTCCATCATGTTCCTGAAGCTGGTCTGTCTGTCCTCTGCCGAAAGAGCCTCCTCCTTGAAGAGGTGATCGGAAATGCTGACCATGCAGAGCGCATGCTTCTTTGCCTTTGCTGCGTTCATGTACAGAGCTGCGGCTTCCATCTCGATGCAGATGCAGCCCATCTCTGCCCAGCGCTCATTTACGCGGTCCAGTCCGTTATAGAATACGTCGGATGATACAACATTGCCCACCTCGTACCTTACGCCGAGCTTCTCGGCAGCCTCAACGGCCTTGCGGAGAAGTCCGAAATCAGCGATCGGAGCGTAATGTCCGGGAAGGTCAAATGAATTAACATAGTTGGAATCCGTGCAGGCACCCTCCGCGATAACGAGGTCGCCGAGCTTCAGATCGGTGCGGTACGAACCCGCTGAACCGATACGGATGATATTCTCAACATCATAGAAATTGAACAGCTCGTAGGAATAGATTCCTATCGAAGGCATGCCCATTCCGTGGCCCATAACGGAAACGGGCTTTCCTTTGTATGTTCCGGTATAACCGAACATGTTGCGGACGGTATTGAAGCATACGGGATTCTCAAGATAGTTCTCCGAAATGAATTTAGCGCGCAGCGGATCGCCCGACATCAGGACTGTTTTTGCGATATCGCCTTTATTTGCGGCATTATGGGGTGTACTCATAGTAATAAACCTCCTCCTTTTTGGTTGCTTCGGTACGAAGCTCTGTATCTGATTTTATCATTTTTAACGGTTTTAGGCAAGTAAATGGCGTCTTTGCCTACCTGTTGTTCTTCTCCATGATCAGGCCCCTTACGATCGCGAATATGGGCGCCAGAATATTGTTAAGACCGTAGAACACAGCGAAAATATTCATGCTCGCGGTGAAATCCGCAGGCATCAGCGCAAACGCGGTAACGTTGGGCGCCTCGTTCCAGAGCTGCACCGAAAGCATATAGAGTGCGAACAGAACGATGTTTACGATCAGGAAAATGCATCCGAGCTTTATGGACGCACTCCCCCTGCTTTCTTCCTTTGTCTCGCAGAAAATGAACTTGTAGGCGAAATACATCGCAAAGGCCGTAAAGAAATTGAGCCAGAGCACGATGCTGTACATGAGGTAGCCGTGTGAAAGATCGAGCACGAAAATGCCCCATACGCTCGCGGCAAAGCCGCACATCGCAACGAGCAGGCTTAAGGCTCTGAACAGTCCGAAGGTGAAGAGTCTCCAGCCGAACAGTCCCCTGTCATTGACATAGGGAAGCTTTGAATGCTTTTTATCAAGAACCTTGGAATAGCGTATCGAAAGGAAGCCGATCCCGATGAAGACCACTCCCGCGAGCAGTGTATCAAGCGGGAACAGAGGCGTGATAAAGCCCTCGATGAGCCTGCCGTATTCGCCGAGAAGAACTCCGATAGCCACATACGCCGCGATGATCACGCCGAGCACGATCATCACGATGCCGCCGGCCATCCATTTGGCCCTTCGCGCCTTCTCGTTCTTTGCACGGTACGCGCCGTTCGTATATATCAGGAACAGTATCAGCGCTGCGCCTACCAGATAGAGCGGGCACATCCTGATCGCCTGTGTGACGGCCCTGTCGGGTGAATGGCTCGCGACGCTGCCGATGATGTTCCATAATTCGTAATGCATCTCCCAGAGAACAAAGGAACCGGGGATGAATGCGAGGATCGAGAAGAGCAGGTAGAAACGGCGCTCTCTGCGTCCATCCCTGTCGAGTTCCGTTTTGATACGGTCATTGCGTGAAAGATAAGCTGCCATCAATACTCCACCCACATAACGAAATCGCCTTCGTCCCTTTCGTTAAGATATAGATGCTCGAGGGTATAACCGCCCGAAGCATTGTCAAGCGTTACCAGTGACGCGCCGATGAGCGCGAATTCTTCACTGTAATCGAAGTTCGCTTCCGCACGTCCCAAAGGCACATTCGCGTAATAGAGCTCAAAGCCGCTCTTTACGCCCATTCCGAAGGTCACTCCGTTCGGAGTGGTAAATGTCCAGTCGTCCGCGTGGTCATGTCCGATGAATACCGCTTTTACATTGTTCTTTAAGCAGATATCCTCTGTCCTCGGAGCGAACTTAGAAGGCGCGAAGCCCTCGAAATTGAAGAACTTTGATCTATATCCCGAAACGCCTGCCTGTATCGCGTCCCATCCGAGATCGTAATCGGCCTGCGCGATATGGTAATAGCAGATCACGGGAACATCTTTGCCCACCGCGTCATGCTCCGCAGTCATCCACTCAAACTGGTCGTCGCGCAGATAGTCGTATGTCAGGTCAAAATCCGCGGCTCCCTCGCGATAGCTCGCGCCGCTGTCGAGATTGGTTATCTGCCATGCGGTGCTGCCGTCGGGGTTCTGCAGATTGATCACATAATTGCTGCGTTCATGCACGTCGTCATTGTCCACCTCGGTATAAAGGCTGTAAGGCGCACCGAGGAACTGCTTCGAGATCCAGTTCGGATTATAAGTGCACTCGCGGTCATGATTGCCCCATATGATCGCATAGGGTATCTTCGTCGCCGTCATGAAATCAACGAAGCTTCTGACGGCAGCCTTGTTCGCGAGCATAAACGTATCGCCCGTGATCTCGATCAGATCGATCTTCCCTGCGTGGGCAACCGCCTCGTTGATGACCTTGCGCAGATATCTTTCGCTTCCGTAGTCCTCATCGCCGATCTGAGTACCGCCGTGCCAGTGAATATCGGTCAGCTGCAGGATAGTGAACCCGTCGTGATAGTCCATGGTTTTCACGTAATCCCCAAGATGTTCCTTGTACGAAACGGTCTTTTTCGCACAGCCCGCCAGCATGGATATCGCGAGAGCGCAGATGACCGCCATTGAGACAATTCTTTTGAACATGATCGTATAGCCTCCTCCTATTCCATAGTATCATTCCCCCGCAAACACTGCAACAATCTGCAGCGTAATATCATGCTTTATTTCGCACCTGAAACCGTTGTTTTACCGCTCAAGGCATGGTAGAGTTAAAGTAACGAAACGGATAGCAGCGAAAGGGAGGCAGAAATATGGATATCGGCAGTTATGTTATCATGGGTATTATTTTGGGTATCTGCGCGATCGGGATCATTATACTCGGCGTAGTGCAGTTCAGAAGCAAAAAGCCCTGCAACTTTTACACCGGAGAAAAATTCGATCCGAAAGAGATCTCTGATATTCCCGCCTGGAATCACAGGCACGGGATCATGTGGATCCTGTACGGATTGCTGTTCCCTCTTCTCTTTGTTGTGGAGCTGCTGATAAAGAATCCCCTTGTGTTCGGTTTCATGTTCATAGGCGCGGTCCTGGTTCCGCTGCCTTTCATGGTCTGGTATCACCATCATCTGCTGAAAAAGTACAGAGTAAAGAAATAAAAATAAGCGAGCGGTTCTCAGAACTGCTCGCTTACAAATATGTTCTTGTCAATGAAGAGACGCCTGATCATATCTTCCTTTGCATTGACCGCGACGTCCCTGCGCAGCATCGCCTCTTCGAGAGTCAGGCATCCGACGGCCAGCTGGCCTAAGGTTCTTTCGTTCAGCTCGATATCGGCGCTGCCGTCTCCGGCGCGCTCCACGCCGTCCTTAGTCACCTTAAATACCCCGTTGTTCTCTTCTATGATTTCATCGGACACCTTTATCGTAAGCTCGCAGTCCGCGGGCTTACGTATCGTTTCGAGGAGTTTCTCCGCATTGATCACCCTGATCATAAAGCACTGGCTCGGCGCTTTCTCAATGTCATAGGCTGCCGGCGATTCTACTATCCTGAGCAGGTCTATGCCCTTCGGGAGCCTGACGCTGATCGAGCCGTAATCCGCCTCGAATCTTGCAAGGAATCCGAGTATCGCATAGAACCCGTCGCGGCAGGTCCATGCACATTCGTTTATCGAAAGAATGGCCGCAGGATCGTGCCTGACGTCGGTAAAGATCACGTAAGCTATGGGCTTTCCGTCCCGCTTCATGACATATGCGAACTTCCTGTCGATGTAGAGCTTATCCACCTTCAGCCGCTCCTGCATCTCTTTTTCGGTGCGGGCGTGCGACAGATTGAATTTGGGCGCGAAGCCCTCATATACTGTCATGAAATCGGTGACCGGGTCTCCCTGCTTCCATCTGTATACCTCGCCGTCATAGCGGTACTTGCTGAGATGACCGGGCTTTAAGGTATACTCATTCCAGGGAGTCAGGACCTCATAGCCCTGCTTTCTGTAGAACTCATGCTTGAACGGATAAAGGGTCGAGATCACTTCCCCGTTCCTGTACGCCTCTTTCAGAAGCTCTCTGAAAATGGCCTTTACCCCGCCGGTGCTGCGGTACTCGGGAAGAGTCGCGACTCCTCCTATTCCGCCTGCGCTTACGGTCTTTCCGTCCAGATAAAAATTGTATTTATTGTTGATGATCCGGCACATCAGCGTTCCGTCATCGTCGAAGGCTCCCCAGTCCTCGACCGTATCCGCGATGCACTTTTCTTTCTCGGCCTCTACGTCCTCCACTCTCATGTGGAAGCAGTACACTGCCGTCAGATACGCTTCGTATCTTTCTTCTCCCGTTAACTTACGAACTTCCATTACATCCACCTCTGTATATCATGATTCTTCCGAAACAAGCGCCCTGTAAGAACTCTTGATCTTTTCTATCGCCGTGATCAGCACCAGATCCCGCTCTATGCTCCCGGGTCTCGTCGAAAGGGTTTTGTCGGAATACTCCTTTGATATTTTGTATACCGGCGTGTTCTTCAGATCTTCCTTGCCCGACTCATGAAGCCAGACAATATTGTTGATCGTCTTTGCGAACTCACGCGTCTTCTGATCCGCAGACTCGGACAGAAGCTTTGTAAATCCCGCGACCACCGCCTCTTCGGGCGTAGTGATCTTTATCTCGTGTCCCGACAGATCGGCCAATGTGGAATACCTGCGTCCGTCGACCGTATACTGACGGAACGTATAGGCATTGTCCTCCGCCTTGTCCTCAGGAGTCAGAGACTTGCGCAGCTCTTCCAGTATCCTTAAATTTCTGTCCTTTCCCGAATTCATATG
>CAMZAI010000180.1 GCA_947304065.1 uncultured Clostridia bacterium
TCAATAAACAAAAATCAAATTCTATATCATCATATATTATATTCATTTATCGGAACAAAATCAACCTTTTTTCAGTCAAAAACTAATGTTTTAAACGTAATGTGAATTTTTAAAATCTACATTTTTTGAGTCCAAACCGGCAAATGTAGAAGTTACTCTTGCACAGCCGCTTTGGGTTGCCGTCCGTACCGTATATTGGCTGGGACCTTACTTCTTGACTGTACGAGCCTTCATAAAGAGAAGGAATCCTATTGTCAGCACTACTCCGATCGGGATCGAGAGCCATACCATGCCAAGCATGTCGAGCAGACCTGCGATGACATAGGTCACGAACGAGATGCCCGCCACGCTGATCGCGTAAGGCAGCTGCGTCTCTACGTGGTCGATGTGATTACAGTGCGCACCCGCGGAAGACATGATGGTCGTATCGGAAATGGGCGAGCAGTGGTCGCCGCATACAGCGCCGGCCAGGCAGGCCGAGATTCCTACGAAGAACAGCGAGCTGCTCTCGGGGAATACTACCGACACGATCGGGATCAGGATACCGAAGGTACCCCACGAGGTACCGGTCGCGAACGCGATTACGCAGGCCACCACGAAGGTGATCGCGGGCAGCAGCCAGGTCAGGCCGCCGGCGTTCGCCATCATTTCCTCAACGAAGGTCGACGCCGAAAGCGCGCCGTTCGTCATATTCTTAAGCGATGTAGCAAGCACAAGGATCGTGATCGCGGGAACCATGGCGATGAAGCCCTTCGGCACGCATTCCATGGCCTCTTCAAAGCTCACGATCTTGCGGATGATCATGTAAACGATGATAACTACGAGCGCCACGATGCTACCCCAAGGAAGTCCGACATACGAATCGGTCTCGGAGAACGCATCGATCACGCTGCCCTCGCCGCCGAGCGACTGGTAGCCGTTCCTGACAAGTCCCCAGATGCAGAACGCGATGAGGAGCAGGATAGGAAGCACGAGGTCAATGATCTTGCCGCGCGCGGGAGTTACAGGTCCGTTCTCAACGACTTCGCGGATGTTCTTGTCTTCATTTACATCGACATCGAGAATGCTGAGGTCGCCCTTCTGCGCCTTGATCTCGAAGCCGCTCATCTTGCCGTAATCGAAGCCGAGGATCACGAGGCCGATGATGAATACAAAGGTAAAGATCGAATAGAAGTTATAAGGGATGGCCCTTACGAAAAGCGAAATGCCCGAGTAGGTCTCGCTCTCAACGCAGCCCGAAACAGCCGCAGCCCACGAAGAAACGGGCGCGATCATACAGACGGGAGCAGCGGTCGCGTCAATGATGTACGCGAGCTTTACTCTCGAGATCTTCTTGCTGTCGGTCACGGGAGACATAACCGAACCTACGGTGAGGCAGTTGAAATAGTCGTCAATGAAGATGAGCACGCCCAGCGCAAATGTCGCGAGCAGCGCGCCCGCCTTTGTCTTGATGTGCTTCTGCGCCCAGGTTCCGAACGCGCGCGACGCTCCGGACTTATTCACGAGGGCTACTATGATACCGAGGATAACGAGGAAAAGGTAAATGCCCGCATTATCCGCAACAGCGGCGGTCAATCCGTCCACGGTGAGCATATCAACGGTCCCGAGCACGGAGCACTGAGCCGCCATGAACGCTCCCAGCAGAACGCCGATAAAGAGCGAGGAGTATGCTTCTTTTGTGATCAGTGCCAATGCGATGGCTACGAGCGGCGGCAGCAGCGCCCACGCGGTGCCCACGAATGAATCCGTGCCCGTGGCATGCATAATGGCAACCAGTGCGATCACCGCAGCGAAAACCAGCGCGGCGATGAGGATACTTTTCTTTTTCATGTTTCCCTCCTGTTGTTTTTCCCTTTAAAGTGGTGATGTGGTGCATTGATGTAGTCTATTGTAACGGATAAGTTTGCTGCGGTCAAGGGGACGCTTATTGATTGTATAGCGAAGGCGCGGGCTGCAACGGGACATTTTTTCCAAAACGAAACCGTTTGATTGTTTTGGAAAAAATACCCTGCGCGCCCGCGCCCACTACTGTACTGATATAAGCGTCCCCTTGACCTTGGTAACCGGATGGTTACGATAGACTGCATGAATGCACCACTACTTATAGAAGCATCTTAACTTTCTCAGGAATACATGAGAAGCGAATCTTCTGATACTTCCCGGCAAATTCTCCGTCCGTATGCACCACAAGCGGCCTGTCGGCCTCGATCTCCATGCTCTTGCAGGTGATGAGCTCAACGCCCTTGTGACGGATGTGCTTGCCCTTGAGGATCGAGCTCATCAGCAGCATATGCTTAAGTCTTGAAATATCATGCACCACGCAGACCGTGACTTTGCCGTCGGTCGGATCCGCGCCGGGTCCCATCGGCATTCCGCCGCCTTCGTACTGCGTATTCATCGCCGCCGCAAAGAGCAGCTTTTTGTATGAGTTCGGCGCACCGCCGTCCACCGTGATCTTCACGGCTGAGCGCTTGTTCGTGAAGATGAGCTTGATCCCGAGGATGTAGTAGATCAGCTTTCCGAGCCCAATCTTATTAAGGAAGCTCTTGAGCGGCGACGTCAGTGCCTCATAGCAAATATCCGCGTCATATCCCACACCTGAGCTCACCGCGAACTTCCTCTCGGTTGCGTCCTTCCCGCCGGCGGGCTGGGGCTCTTTTCGCTTTGAAGCCGTTGTATCTGCTCCCTGGTTCTCCTCACCGTTGGAATCTGCACTCTCATCGGTTCCTTTTTCAAGGAACTCTACGATACCGTGATCGACCTTGCGTACTTCCTTCGGCACCAGAATCTTCACGAGCGCCGCCATGCTGTCCTGCGGTATATCGAATCCGCGCGCCAGATCGTTGCTCGATCCGGTCGGCACATAGCCAAGCTCAAAATTCTCATATCCCGACAGACCGTTCACGATCTCGTTCGCGGTGCCGTCGCCGCCTACCATGATAATGCGCTTCGGCTCCGGATGCTCGGCGCATATCTGCCTCGCAAACTCCGTCGCGTCCCCGCCCTTCATGGTCTTAAAGACCTCAAACTCAACATTCCCGGCCTTGATCCGATCTTCGAGCTGCTGCCAGATGCCCTTTCCCTTACCGGTGCGCGAGCCCGGATTAACGATAAAATAGTATTTCATGCCTTCTCCTGTTATTTGTCATATGTACGGGATCCCGAATCTGTTCGGTTCCAAATATCATATTATCACAATGCAAAAGCAGAATCCACTTTATTCCAAAATGTTGATGAGCGACACATATTTACTTTCCAAAATGTTGATATGAGATACATTTTTACTTTCCAAAATGTTGATAACGGTGTATAATACAGTCATCAAAGCATTTTGGGAGGTTACGCATGCTGGAAAGAAAGATATCAAAGCAGCTTTCAGACTGGGCGGATCGCAAGGATAAGAAGTGTCTTGTGGTTCAGGGCGCAAGACAGGTTGGAAAAACTTTTGTCATTGAACGGTTTGCGGAGGAGCGGTACGAAGAAGTTGTGGAAATAAACTTTAAGCAGATGCCCTCGGCCGGGGAAATCTTTTCAGGAGACTTAACCGTTGACAATATGGTTATGGCCATGCGTTTTCGTTTCCCGGAAAAGAAGATCGCTCCCGGGACAACGCTGATCTTTCTGGATGAAATACAGGAATGCGAGGAAGCGATCACATCCTTGAAATTTTGGGCAACAGATAATAGATATGACGTGATAGCGTCGGGATCACTTCTTGGAATTGACTATAAGCGTGCGTCATCATATCCCGTCGGCTACGTCGATTATATTAAAATGTACGGACTGGATTTTGAGGAATTTCTCTGGGGCATGGGTGTGTCGCATGATATGACAGACTCTATTCGCGGTTATCTTCAATCCAAGACTGAAATTCCTGCTGCCGTTCATTCACAGCTCATGTCCTATTACAGAAAATACATTGCAACGGGCGGCATGCCTGAGGCGGTACAGAAATACATAGACACAAATGATTTCAGAGAAGTCGATAATGTTCAGCGAAGCCTTTTGGAGGGTTATCGATATGATATTGCGCATTATGCAACCGCCGAGGAGAAGCTTAAGGCAGAAAAATGCTATCTGACACTGGCAAGCCAGCTGCTCGACAAAGAGAATCACAAATTTCAGTATAAAGAAATCGAATCCGGCGCCAGGGGACAGAAGTATTTTACAAGTATCGAGTGGCTCTTAAGAGCAGATATTGTCCACCTTTGCAGGCAGGTAACAGCAGTTAAATACGACCTGAGCGACTATTTGAAAGAAAAGTCATTCAGGGCATATACCACAGATCTTTCGCTGCTGGTATCTATGAAGGATTTTTCGTTGAAGAGGCACATAGTCGAGAATACACTTTCCGGAAATACCAAAGGTGGTCTGTATGAATGCGCGATAGCAGACGCTTTGTACAAAAAAGGCTATGAGCTGTACTATTACAAGAACGAAACCACCAAGAAAGAACTGGATTTTGTTATCCAGATCGAAGGGCAGGCAGTACCAATCGAGGTTAAAAGCGGCAACGGAAGAGCGACCTCTCTGAATTCGATCGTAAAAAAAGAAAAGGCAATACCTTACGCATATAAATTTATTGACGGAAACATAGGTGCCGGCGAAGATGGCGTCATCACACTTCCGTTGTATATGGCTTCATTTCTGTAAAAGATACCGGCTGTTGTCGACCAACAACAGCCGGTACCGCATTTTAATACTTCCCCCAGAACTCGGTGAGCTTCCTGCCCATACTCTCGATATTTACTCTCTCCCAGTCGGCCCACTCTCTCGGGAACAGCTCGAGGTACTGCCTGGTCGCGAAGCGCTCGTCGAGCAGCAATATCGCGCCCACGTCGTCCGCGGTCCTGATCACGCGCCCCGCGGCCTGCATGACCTTGTTCATGCCGCTGTAGAGGTACGAGTACTCGAAGCCCATGTGCTTCTTTTCGTCAAAATATCCGCGGAACAGCTCGCGCTCGTTGCACACCATCGGCAGGCCCGTGCCCACGACCACGACTCCGATCAGCCTGTCGCCCTGCAGGTCGATGCCCTCCGCGAAAATGCCGCCCA
>CAMZAI010000181.1 GCA_947304065.1 uncultured Clostridia bacterium
AAGGGTGTAGGTCGTTTGCGCGGCGCGAGGGTTCAAATCCCTCCTTCTCCGCTGACAAAAAAACCGTGGATGGATCCACGGTTTTTTTGTCAGGGAGAGTCGAAATTTGAAAGCATGCTTCGCATGCATCATCTTATAGAATTCCCTTCGTGAATTCTATAAGCATCGCTCGCAAAAACAGCTCGCTCAATCCCTCCTTCTCACCGGTTTAACATCTGAATTTGCTAAGAAGCATCACTCGCAAAAACAGCTCGCTCAATCCCTCCTTCTCCCCTGACATGCTGAAGGAGACTGAGGAGACATCTTGATTTTGAGGGAGCGTAGGAATATAATGCGCATATGGGAGGTATCGCTCCGTGCAGTTTGAAGAACTACGTTTGAATGCGCGGGACGGAGTCGTATGGAGAGTCGCGTTGCCGTAATTAGCATAATCGTTGAAAATGAAGAGGCCGTCGGTGCGCTTAACGAACTGCTTCACCGATTCGGGAAGTTTATCATCGGGCGCATGGGTATTCCTTACAGGCAGAAAAATGTTAATATAATCTGCATTGCTATTGATGCCCCGAGCGATGAGATCAATGCACTGACCGGAGCTCTGGGCAGGATAAGCGGCATTACCGCCAAGGCCAATTACTCCAAAGTCTGACGCTGCACAGGAACTTACCTGTGTAAACGTGACGTATGAATTTAATCGAATAGTTTTTCATCCCTGACGCCGAAACCAATACTTGAGGCGAAAGACAAGATGGACCGGAACTGAACTGTAATTACAGGACCGCTGTACCCTTTTGTCCGGGGAACAGCGGTCCTTTCTCATGCAATGACCAAACCTGAAGGAGGAAAAATGAGTCTTAATGAAACCCCGTCCGGCGAGCGGACACATATCGGTTTTTTCGGAGCGAGAAATGCGGGAAAATCAAGCCTTGTAAATGCGATAACCGGTCAGGATCTGGCTGTGGTATCAGATGTAAAGGGAACCACTACGGATCCCGTTAAGAAAGCCATGGAGCTGCTGCCGCTGGGTCCGGTTGTGATAATTGACACGCCCGGTTTCGATGATGAAGGAAAACTGGGTGACGAGCGTGTGAAGAAAACAAAAGAGATCCTGAAGACCTGCGATATTGCCATATTGGTAGTCGATGCGGGCGTGGGGCTTACGGATACGGATCGCAAACTCATGAGTATGATCAAAGAGCGCGGGATCCCCGGTCTGACGGTAATAAATAAATCTGACCTGCCCGCGGCGGAGCCCATTGGGGAATTGACTTCCGACGCTGCCGAAGGAGCAGGAGGTGTATCCGGTATCGTAAAGGTCAGCGCACTTACCGGAGATGGCGTAAACGAACTTAAGGAACGCATTGCGCGTCTGATCCCCGAAAGAGCTGAGCGAAAGCTTGCGGGAGATCTGGTCTTGCCCGGAGATCTGTGCGTTCTGGTCTGTCCGATCGATGAATCTGCGCCGAAAGGAAGACTGATATTGCCTCAGCAGCAGACTATTCGGGATCTGATGGATAACGGAGCGATCCCGGTAGTATGTCGCGATACAGAGCTGGAAGCTTTGCTCAAAAAGCCCGGGCTCGAAACTGCGCTTGTGATCACCGACAGTCAGGCGTTCAAGACGGTCAGCGCCATTGTTCCGGATGAGATACCGCTTACTTCATTTTCCATCCTTATGGCGCGATACAAAGGATTCCTGGAGATTGCGGTAAAGGGGATCAGTGCGGTAAAGGACCTGAAGGACGGTGACAGAGTGCTGCTGGCAGAAGGCTGTACACATCACCGTCAGTGCAATGATATCGGGACCGTGAAGATTCCGCGCTGGCTCAAGGCTTATACGGGTAAGGAACTGATCATGGAGACGAGTTCCGGAAATGAATTCCCCGATGATCTGTCGCCGTACAGTATGGTGATCCACTGCGGCGGATGCATGCTCACGGAAAATGCGGTTCTTGCCCGAATGGATCAGGCGATCGGGCAGAATGTACCGTTTACAAATTACGGGATCGCGATAGCGTTTATAACAGGGGCGCTGGAACGGAGTCTGAGACTGTTCCCCGATCTGCATGAGATGCTGCCGGGCAATCCGTAACCGTATGAAACATGGAAAACGAATGACAGAAAAAGACAGATGAATAACAGAGAAAAAGAATTAATTGAAAGACTGCTGAGGGAGCGGAGCCTTTCCGAAGCGGAATACGCCGAACTGATCGAAAACAGGGACGGGGAAGCGGCCGGACGATTGGCGGAGCATGCAGTCGAAACACGCAAGGCCGTTTTCGGGGATGCTGTCTACACGCGGGGATTGATCGAGATCAGCAGCATTTGCAAAAACAATTGTCTTTACTGCGGGATCCGAAGAGATAACAGGAATGCGGAGCGATACCGGCTGACGAAGGAAGATATCCTTTCGTGCGCGGACGAAGGATACGGATTGGGTTTCAGGACTTATGTGCTTCAGGGCGGTGAGGATGCGTTCTTTTCCGATGAGGTGCTTGGCGATATTGTATCCGAAATAAAAAGAAAACATCCCGATTGCGCCGTGACGTTGTCGATGGGCGAACGGAGCAGAGAGTCTTATCAGGCCCTGTATGACGCGGGCGCAGACAGATATCTGCTGAGGCACGAAACCGCCGCTCCGGAGCATTATGCGAAGCTTCATCCGAAGGAAATGTCATTTGAAAACAGAATGCAGTGCCTGCAGGACCTGAAGGAGATCGGATATCAGGTGGGATGCGGGTTTATGGTAGGATCGCCGTTCCAGACGGCCGATACTTTGGCTAAGGATCTGAAATTCATTGAAACCTTCAGACCGGCCATGTGCGGTATCGGACCGTTCATACCGCATCACGATACTCCGTTTAGGGAAGAAAGGGCAGGAACTGCTGAACTCACATTGTTCCTGCTGTCGGTGATCCGTCTGATATTGCCGGAAGTGTTGCTTCCCGCCACTACGGCACTCGGGACCATTGATCCGAAAGGACGTGAGAAGGGCATACTTGCGGGAGCAAATGTAGTTATGCCGAATCTGTCGCCTGTGAGGGTTCGCAGGAAATATGAACTTTATGACAATAAGATATGTACCGGCGAGGAGTCGGCAGAGTGCCGCGGATGTCTGGAAGCAAGGATGAAGTCGGTGGGATACCGGCTGGTTATTGACAGAGGCGATGCGCCGGGATTCGAAAGAAACGATCAATGAATAAACATAAAAAAGGAGAGTAAAAACCATGGCAAAATATGATCCCAGATCTTTGAAAGCAGAGGAATTCATCAATGATGAGGAAATCCGCGAAACATTAAAGTACGCGGAGGAAAACAAGAACAATGTCGAACTGATCGACAGGATACTGGAGAAAGCCAGACCCGTGAAAAACGGAAACGGATGTACCTGCGCCGGTCTGACACACAGGGAAGCATCTGTATTGCTTGCATGCGAGATTCCCGAAAAGATACAGAAAATGTATGAGATCGCAGAGGAGATAAAGCTTGCGTTTTACGGCAACCGTATAGTGCTTTTCGCACCGCTTTACCTGTCCAACTATTGTGTGAACGGATGTCTTTATTGTCCGTATCATTTAAAGAATAAGCATATCGCGCGCAAGAAACTGACACAGGAAGAAGTAAAGGCAGAGGTTATCGCGCTTCAGGATATGGGACATAAGCGACTGGCTATCGAGGCGGGAGAAGATCCGGTAAACAATCCGATAGAGTATATCCTTGACTGCATCAAGACTATTTACAGCGTTCATCATAAGAACGGCGATATCAGGCGCGTAAATGTAAATATTGCTGCTACCACTGTGGAGAATTACAGGAAACTCAAGGAAGCCGGCATAGGAACCTATATCCTTTTCCAGGAGACATATCATAAAGAGAGCTACCTGAAGCTTCATCCCACCGGACCGAAGCATGATTATGACTATCATACCGAGGCAATGGACCGCGCGATGGAGGGCGGCATCGATGATGTCGGGCTGGGCGTATTGTTTGGCCTGGAATTATACAAATACGAATTTGCGGGACTTATCATGCATGCTGAGCATCTGGAGGCGGTTCACGGCGTAGGTCCTCATACTATCAGCGTTCCCAGGGTCAAGAAGGCTGACGATATCGATCCCGATATGTTTGACAACGGTATCGATGATGAGACCTTCACAAAGATCGCTGCCTGTATCAGACTGGCAGTTCCTTACACAGGAATGATCGTCTCCACACGTGAGTCCGAGGAAGTTCGAAGGAGACTGCTGCAGGTCGGAATTTCACAGGTGAGCGGCGCGTCCCGTACATCCGTCGGCGGTTATACGGAGACCGAAAGACCTCATGATACCGAGCAGTTTGACGTATCAGACCAGAGAACGCTCGATGAGGTTATTCACTGGCTGATGGATACGGGTCATGTTCCTTCATTCTGCACCGCATGTTACAGGGAAGGAAGAACGGGTGACCGCTTCATGAGCCTTTGCAAGAAGGGACAGATACTGAACTGCTGTCATCCGAATGCGCTCATGACTTTGGCTGAGTACCTGGAAGATTATGCATCGCCGGAGACTAAGGAGACCGGATACAGGCTGATCGAAGAGGAGCTGAAGAAGATACCCAAGGATAAGATCAGGGAGATCGCGGCAGAGCACATCAGGGATATAAGGTCGTCGAACAGAAGAGATTTCAGGTTCTGAGGCCAAAAAGCGCTTGCATTTTCGAAAGAGGTAAACTATAATAAGCGACATCAAATGATAAGGCTGAGATGGAAAAGAGTAGTCTTACGCGGTGACCTTCAGAGAGTGTCCGGACGGTGCGAGGACATGGGAGCGGTAAGATGAATACGTTCCGGAGCTGCTTCCCGAACAGTCTGTGTTAGCAGGCAAAAGTAGGGACAGACGGGTGCGCCCGATATCGCGCTGGGTGTGTGATTGCACATCGTAAGGGATAAGTCGCGAGGCTTGTCTAAATAGAGGTGGTACCACGTTAATAACGTCCTCTGTCTGTTATCAGGCAGGGGACTTT
>CAMZAI010000182.1 GCA_947304065.1 uncultured Clostridia bacterium
TTTCATAGATCGGCTGCATCAGAGTCCTGATCCTTTCGGTCTCCTCGCTGCTTAAAGTGGTCACCTCCACGCCGTTCGCCAGCGCCGTCTCGCGTGACTTCTCGACCCTTTCCTGCCACATCTCACGCTCGTATTCCGCGGACTCCTCAGCGCATTCAAGTATTATCTTCCGGTCCTCCTCCGAAAGGAGATTCCAGGTGTGGAGCGAGCAGAGCTGCATCTCTGGAACTCTCGTGTGTTCGTCCTCGCAGAAATACTTCGCGACCTTGTAATGGTCGGTATCCTCATACGAAGGCCAGTTATTCTCGGCGCCGTCAATGGTCCCGAGCTCAAGCGCGGAATATACTTCCTCGTAGCTTAAAGGCACTGCATTGGCCCCGAGCGCATTGACCATGTCGATCATCAGATCGGACTGCTGCACGCGTATATTGAGCCCTTCAAGGTCTTTGAGAGACCTGATCGGACGAACAGAGTTGTAAAAATTTCTGGCGCCCGACTCATACCATGACAGACCGCACAGGTCGATCTCCTTTACCGCGTTCAGGAAATGGTCTCCTATCTCTCCGCCGAGGACAGACCACAGATGCTCGGCGTCATCGTACAGATAAGGCATCTGGAGAACGTTCAGCTCCGGATAAAATTCCGCGAGCTGCGAAAGCGATACTCGCGTGAAATCTACCCCGCCGTACTGCATCTGCTCGAGGACTTCGGCCTCGCGCCCGAGCTTCGCGGAGGTATACACAACGATCCTGATCCTGCCGTTCGTCCTCTCCTTTACAAGCTCGGCGAAACGGTATGCGCCCATCGAGGTAGGATATCCGTCGGACTGGTTTTCGGCGTACGTAAAGACGTATTCCGGCTCGGGCTCCCTGTTCAGGAGCTTCACCGCAACACTGACCGCTATGAGCAAACACAGCGCAGCTATCACCGCCAAAACTATCCTCGTTCTCTTCATATGATCCCCCGGATGATCCTGTACTCCGTCGGAGTCATTCCTTCCATCCGCTTAAATACCTTTGTATAATAATTCGAATCCCTGAAACCGACCTTTGTGCAGATATCCTTTACATTGACCGTGATGTCGTTTAAGAGCTCCTTCGATTTCTCCACACGCAGCTCGGTCAGGTACAGGACAAAGCTCTTTCCGAAGCAGTCCTTGAATATCTTGCAGAAATAAGGCTCGGAATAATGCAGCGCATTGGCCGCGTCCGAAAGGGAAATGTCCCTTACGTAATTCTCTTCGATGAAACCGGCGATCAGCTTCTTTATCGCGGCCTGCTTTACCGACGAGAGTTCTTCCTTGTCCGGTATCGACGGGAGCAGGGTCCGTCTTTCGTTGCCGCCGTTCTCGGTGATCCTGATCGCTTCTTCAAGCACCGCGACCAGCTCTTTTTCGCTGACGGGCTTTAAAAGATAATCGAGCGCGCGTACCCTGATCGCCTTCTGCGCATAGTCAAATTCATCGAAAGCGGTGAGGAAAACTATCACGCAGTCCTCATCGTCCTTCCTGATGATCTCTGCTGCCTCGAGCCCATTGATGCCGGGCATCGAAATGTCGAGCACCGCGATATTGCATTTCTTTTCGCGCCACAGGTCCACGGCCTCCCTGCCGTTGCAGGCAGGATATACCTCCACGGCTGCGCCGAACGCTTCTTCAAGTATTTTCTTGACGACCGCCTTCTCGATTGGCTCGTCGTCAGCCACTACGATCCTTATCATGTCGCTCCTCTGTCAGATGCGGTTTTACCGCATCTGCTTCCTCGCTATACAGGCCGCCAGCGTAGTAGTCACCTTCGCTGCGCAGGGGTATCGTGAATTTGACCACGGTGCCCTCGCCCTCGATACTGTCTATCTCAAATCCGGCATTCTCATACAGAAGCCTGAGTCTGCCGTAAATATTGCTGATGCCTATCGTGTTCCTCTCCTCACCTTCGTCCGAAAGCCCCTTTCGTATCTGCTCGAGCTTTTCCGGTGAAATCCCGACGCCTGTGTCTGAAACAACGACGCTCAGCACTTTTTCTTCTTTTTCGTTCAATGCGGTAAATACGTGGATACGTATAAATCCGCCCTCTTCTTTCTTCGCGAGCCCGTGGATGATGCTGTTCTCAATGATCGGCTGGAGCACAAAGGTCGGCACGTTTGTCTTGAGCAGCGACTCGTCGCAGTCGATCACGCACTTGATCCTTTCGCCGAAACGCATCTCCTGCAGATACATGTAATCCCTGATCATCGCGAGCTCCTGCTCGAGGCTGATCTCATTCTCCTCGGTCCTTAAGATGTATCTGAGCAGCGATGAGAGGGCGTTGATCATCTTATCGGTCGTCGCCGCGTCCTCAAGCTTTGCCATTCCGCTGATAACGCAGAGCGTATTGAAGAGGAAATGCGGGTTGATCTGATTCCTGAGCACCTTATAGCGCATCTTTACGAGGCGGTTCTCGGCATCGATCTTTTCCATCTCTTCGGCGTGAAGCCTGTCGAGCGCCACCCTGTTTTCTTCAAGCGTCCTGATGTATTCGGAGGTCGCGAACTTCATTTTGTTGAAGGCGTGCACGAGGTCTCCGATCTCGTCCTTGTTGTCAATCTTTACATCCTCCACCGACAGATCGTTGGCCGCTATCTTTCGCGACGCGTCGGCCAGCTTTTCGATCGGCTCAACGAGCGTTTTGCTCATACTCGACGAGGTTTTTGCCACAACAGTGATCATCACCGCCGCCACTGTCAGGATGATCGCGGGGAAGAAGAACAGGAACGGAAAACGCTGCTTGTAGAAATCGTTGACCGCCTTACTCGTCAGCGACATCAGCGTGCTTCCGTAGCTCTTTAAGTAATCCTGCATTTGGAAGAGCTTGTACTGCTGTACGATGAATTCGGGTGCGAGCGGATCGATCTCAAAGAAATCGGCGCATTCCTGTCTGTAAATCCTGAAAGCACGCTCCGTCTTCTCGGTCCACGCGAGCCTTTCCTCGCCTATCCTGTTATAGTCCTTCTGAAGCCCGTTCACGGCCTTCGTGGTCGCTTCCATGAGCGTATCGAGCTCGGTACGTGAGATGTCTCCCCTCGTATAATCACCGAAGCCCTCGGATTCCTGCTCAACGGCCTCCACCAGGCTTCCTACCAGCTCATTGCTCTGGAGAGAATACCTGAAATCCCAGAGCGAGATCTTTATGGTCCAGATATCAAGCAAAACCGTCATGAGAATTATGGCAAAGACAATAAAGACCATGGCGGAGATTTTCTCTTTGAGAGATCTGTCGCTCCACCCGGCCTTCATTATTCTGCTCCATGCATGTTCTCCGGCGGTTTTACTCATCTGTCTATCCTATTTTTCTGTTCACATAATCGATGAACTCTTCTCTTTTGTCACCGAGTATCCGGTTAAAAAGAAAATATCCCGATCCTCCGGCAAGCTTTAAGACCACACAGTCGCCCGTATCGATCACCTTGCTCACGCGGCTCCAGACTATACGGTCCGAGCGCTCTCCCGCTTCCACGCGGAGTCCGTCGCTGCCTGCCTCAAGGACCAGTCCCCGGGGTATCGCGAGCGCATAGCCCTTTGCCCTCAGATACACTCCGAGAGGCTGCACGGCGGGGATCAGCAGGCACATCAGCACCATGACCGCCTGTGCGAGCGGCGAAGCGCCTTTAAAGAATTTGAGTGTCAGAAGAACAGCCGCAATAAAGAAGACGATATTACAGATGCCGACCGGCGATCTGTACGTCTTCTTCATGGACATTTTGAAAAAATCAAAAGGCGTGGCCTTAACCTCAAATCTGTAATCCATACTCTCACTCCGTACGTGCTTATTTTACTATTAATCGCCGGCACAGGGCAAGTATAATCTTACCCTGTACCGGCCGCTACAGAAGGACAATGCTTCAGAAAATTTTTTATTTATTTCATGAAGAGGTTCGACAGGAACATGCAGAGTTCGGGTATGAAGGTGATCAGCATAAGCGTGATCAGCATGCATACATAGAACGGGATCGTCGCTTTTACGACTCTTTCCATCTTAACCTTGCCCACTGCCGAGCCGATGAAGAGTACTGCGCCTACGGGAGGCGTAAGCAGGCCGATACCGCAGTTGAGTACCATGATGATACCGAACTGTACCGGATTGATGCCTATCGCAGTCGCAATCGGGAGCAGGATGGGTGTCGCGATCAGAATGATCGGCGACATGTCCATTATGCACCCGAGGAACAGTAATATCAGGTTCATCAGCAATGCGATGATGACCTTGTTGTCGGTGATGCCGATGATCGCCTTTGCCGCGAGATCCGGAACATGCAGCGTGGTCAGGCAGTATCCGAACGCGCATGAGGTCGAGATCAGGATCAGTACGATCGCGAGCGTGTCAACGCACTGCTCGAGTGCTTTCCATACGCCCTTCCAGGTGAGTCCCCTGTAAATGAATACGCTTACCAGCAGTGAATAGATAACAGCGATCGCCGCAGATTCGGTAGCGGTGAACATACCGCCTACAACGCCGACTACGACTATGATGACCGCTGCCAACGCCCAGAAGGATTTGAACAGCTGCTTTAAGAGTTTGATCAGCGAGAATTTCTCGCCCTTCGGGTAATGTCTCTTTTTGGAGATGATGAACGAACCTACCATCAGCGAGATCGCAAGTATCGCCCCGGGAATGTAGCCCGCGAGGAACAGGCTGCCGACGGATACGCCGCCCGCCGCCATCGCGTAAATGACCATGTTGTGGCTCGGGGGAACCAGGAGTCCCTCACACGACGAAGTGATCGTAACCGCGGTCGAGAAATCGTCGTCATAACCCTGATCGACCATCATGGGGATCAGGATGCTGCCCAGGGACGCGGTGTCCGCTGCTGCGGATCCCGATATGCCGCCGAAGAAATAAGACGCCACAATATTAACCATCGCCATGCCGCCGGTCATCCAGCCTACGAACGCGTTGGCGAGGTCTATCAGTTTTTCCGAGATACCGCCCGATCCCATCAGCACGCCCATCG
>CAMZAI010000183.1 GCA_947304065.1 uncultured Clostridia bacterium
CCGCCCAAGGTCATCACGCTCGAGGGCGTGGGCATGAAGTTCAGGCTCACGGACCAGAAGGTCGACAACCTCAAGGAATACTTCATCCGCCTGGTGAAGCGCAAGCTCAACTACCATGAGTTCTGGGCGCTGAAGGACGTGACCTTCCATGTAAGACGCGGCTGGAGAGTGGGTATTTTGGGACTCAACGGCGCCGGCAAATCGACGCTCTTAAAGATCGTAGCGGGCGTTTTAAAGCCCAGCGAGGGCGAGATAAAGGTAAAAGGCAGCGTGGTACCGCTGCTCGAGCTCGGAGCCGGTTTTGACAAGGAATACACGGGCGCCGAGAACATATATCTTTACGGAACGATGCTCGGTTATTCGCGTGATTTCATACGCGAGAAGTTCGATGAGATAGTGGAATTCTCCGAGCTGCAGGAATTCATCAATACGCCGCTGAAGAACTATTCGTCGGGCATGAAGGCGAGACTCGGATTCGCGATCGCGACGGTCGTGGAGCCCGAGATACTGATCCTTGACGAGGTGCTTTCGGTCGGCGATTCGAAGTTTAAGAAAAAGAGCGAGAAAAAGCTTAAGAGCATGATGAAGAGCGGCGTTACGGTGCTGTTCGTATCGCATTCGTGCGATCAGGTAAGACGCATCTGCAACCGCGCAATAATACTCGATCACGGCCGCCTGATCGCCAACGGCAAGGTGGACGAGATCTGCGATATGTACGAAAGTATGAACGCATAGCGAGTCAAAACGGATACCTTGAGGAGAGCAAGATGACACTTGACATTATCATTGCCTGTCTGGACGACGGGAACAGCTATCTTCAGGAATGCCTGGACAGTATATCTGCCCAGGCTTTTAAGGATATCAGGATCATCCTTGAGAAGGACGATCCGAAGGACCCTAAGGGCGTTGCTGCCATGCGCAACAAGGGGCTTGCAAGCGCAGGGTCGGACTATGTCATGTTCATGGACTGCGACGATTACCTGAGCAGGACTGCGCTGACTTCCGCGATGTACGAGGCTTTAAAAAACCCCGGGAGCATCATCCGCATTCCGAGGAAGCGCAGCCTTCACAAATACTCCGTTCAATTGGTCAACGAGGGCGTCGAGCGCGATCTGCGCGAGAATCTGCCCGGAAGTTTCTACGATACATGTCTGGGACAGCTGATCCCGAGAAGGCTCTTAGAGGGCCTGTCTTTTGAGGAAAATTACAGGTATTACAGCGATATACCTTTCCTCGCACGCCTGTACGAGAGGACCGACGTCGTCATTGCGGACGACGCGAGATACTACAAGCGCGTGCACAACGATCCGGTCAATTACCCTTCGCTCGACCAGGAGATCAATCCCGAAAGATTTACCGAATACTGCGCGGCAATGCGCCTTGCGGCGGCCGGGATGTCAGATCCTCGCCCGATCCGGAACTATATATGCCAGTTCCTGATCAGCCGCACGATCGTCGGAAGAAGCCAGAAGGCAGCAGGCTGGAGCGACCGCGACATGAACTCCTTCGCAAGTCTGGTGGCTGAGGTTGCGGCTCCCGCGATCGAGGACTTTAACGGTGAATCGAAGCGTGTGCTCACCGCGTTCAAAAAAGGGAAGATCAAAAAAGTCAGACGCCTGATCCGCCTGCACCACCGTAAGCTGAAGTTCCACGATCTCTGCCGCAGCGCGCACCAGAGGCGCCTGCTCGTATACAACAAGATATTCCGCAAGCTCCCGATCAAAAAGGACCTTGTGATATTTTCCTCGTTCTTCGGGAGGAATTACGCCGACAGCCCGCGCGCGATCTACGAATACATGGCGGTCAATTACCCCGGCAAGAAATACGTCTGGGCGCTCAACAACACTTCGATCGAGCTTCCCGGGCACTGTAAGCGCGTGGATACGCATACTCTCAAATACTTTTACTATCTGGCCGTTGCGGAGCTCTTCGTGACCAATGTGCGCCAGCCCGAGTGGTACGTAAAGCGCAAGGAAGCGAAGATCCTCCAGACCTGGCACGGAACGCCCCTGAAGCGCCTCGTGTTCGACCTGCAGGATGTTTATGCGGCTAAGCCGCTCGAATACAAGAGATTCTTCTTCAGGCAGGCCTGTGAGTGGAACGCTCTTGTGTCGGACAACGCATTTTCGACGAAGGCGTTCCGGAGCGCGTTCAGATATCCGAAGGAGAAGATCATCGAGACCGGATATCCGCGCAACGACATACTGTTCGCGCCCGATATCAGGGAAAGAGCCGAGGCGCTCAAGAAAAAGCTAGGACTTCCGATGAACAAAAAGATCGTGCTCTACGCGCCCACATGGCGCGACGACGAGACCGAGGGCGTGGCCGAGTACGGGTTTACGCTGAAGCTCGATCTGAAGAAGATAAAGAAGCTCTCGGACCGCTATCATTTTATCCTGCGCACGCACTATCTGATCTCGGAAAATCTGAACCTGAACGAGGACGAAAAGCGCTTTGTGACCGATCTTTCCTCCTACAATGACATTGCCGAGCTCTATCTGATAAGCGATGTGCTGATCACCGATTATTCGTCGACCTTCTTTGACTACGCGAACCTCAGGAGGCCCATACTTTTCTACGTTTACGACCTCGAGAAGTACAGGGACGATCTGCACGGCTTCTATTTCGACATGGAAGAGGAGTGTCCCGGACCGCTGCTGCGCCGTACCGAAGAGGTGGTCGACGCGCTGCGCAACATAGACGCGGTAAGCGTAGAGTACGCAGGCAAATACGCGGAATTCAGGGAAAAGTACTGCAGCCTCGACGACGGACAGGCCGCGAAGAGAGTCGTTTCGGCGGCCATGAGGTTGTAAAAAGAGCCGCATCTATGCTATAATGCAAGCGAATATAGGTATTTTTTACAGGGTGGGAAAACTATATATTTGGATCGGAGAATACTATGACGGAGTTTTTCAGTAAGTTTAAAATGAATGGCGAAGAGTCCGCACAAAGTGGTAATACACAGCACAGAGAAGTCCCGAAGATATTCTTCGCGCTGCTCCTGATACTGTATATAGCTGCGTCTGTTTTGCTCAGATACGCATCGCGCAATTCGGGCATCATGATCCCGCTGGGCAGGGCAAGATTGCCCATGACGGCGTTTACCGGCGTATTTTCGGCCATTGCGAATATGTGCGTTATATTCCTGGTCGTATTCTATAAGAGGATCGGTTTCTACACTTCACTTGTGATCCTTCTTATCCAGTTTCCCGACATTATCACCAAAATGGTCTCGCAGCACGATTTCTCCGGACTTCCCGGACTGTTCAACAATCTGCTCACGCTTGTTGTTATCCTGCTCATTTACCGCAGGAATAATTCGATCGAGAAATACAGGGTGTTCGATATCGAGCATTATAAAGAGCAGCAGCAGTACTCGCAGCGCCTGTTCGAGCAGACCGCGACCGCGCTCGTGAACGCGATCGATGCGAAGGACGAGTACTCGCACGGACATTCGGTCCGCGTGGCAGAGTATTCCGCGAAGATCGCGAGACAGCTCGGAAAGAGCGACGAGGAATGCTACCGCATCTATTACACCGCATTGCTTCACGATGTGGGCAAAATCGGCATTCCCGAAGAGATAATCAATAAAAAAGGACGCCTGACCGATGAGGAATATGACAGGATCAAAAAACATTCGGTCATCGGCAATCAGATACTTTCGAGCATCAACGAATATCCGTATCTCAGCATCGGAGCGCATTTCCATCATGAAAGATATGACGGAAAGGGCTATCCCGAGGGCCTGAAAGGCGAGGAGATCCCCGAGATCGCGAGGATCATCTCGGTAGCGGACGCGTACGATGCGATGTCTTCGAACCGCAGCTACAGGGATGCGATCCCGCCGCAGCTGGTGCGCGAGGAGATCATCAAGGGCATGGGAACCCAGTTCGATCCCGTATTTGCCCAGATCATGCAGCATATCATCGACGAGGATGTCGAGTATAAACTGAAGGAGCGAAGGGCCTCGATCGAGCAGGCCTGGAACAACACCATCGAGTGCGGCGAGTACAGGAGCACCGCAACCGAAGGCATGCTTATCACTCCCAATATGACTACGGTCAGGTTCGATTTTACGGCCAGGAAAGAGGACAAGAGTAATGTTCCGTCATTCGTCCTGTTTGATTCCCTCGACGGCGGGATGCACAACAGCGAGAAGTCGGCGCGCGACATGAACTATTATGAGTTCTGCGAGATCATGGCGGACGGACGCGTGGAGCGCAAGGGTGCCCGCAACATGCAGGTAAAGGTTGTCAGGGACTACGATCCCGAAACACAGCCGAAGGCCGCGGGAGAAGTTGTTTCCTACGTGGTCGAAGCGGTCAAGATGAAGGATCACGTGCTCGTCAGGATCAAGGAGAGGGAGAAGGTCATCGAAGTGACAGTGGCTCTTCCCGACAATTCGAGATACGTATTCATGTCCATCACGGGCGAGCATTGCCTGATCAAGGACCTGAACATTTCCAAGGCCGAGAAGCCCGTTTCGGAGGGCTATATCACGAGGATCGCGGACGAGGTCAGCTACATCAACGCACCGGTCGGCGATATCCCGAACCTTCAGATCGACGGTCACAGATCCGAGTGCACCGACGGCATCCTGCTTTCGGACGGCATGAAGATCATGTTCCATACGCAGAGCCTTCCCACTGCGAAGCTCGTATGGCATTGCCCGTACATTGTGCTCTTTACGTCGAATGACAAGAGAGTGAACGGCCAGAACTACAAAGAGCTGGCGCTGATCAGGATCGACGGCGAAAGCTCCGATTACAATGACGGTGCTGACAACCGCATGATCATCAACAGGATCGATGATTTCGAAGGCTGGGACGCCTGGAAGCGGGCCAACAGAAAGGGCTTCGACTGCGAGCTGAAGTTTGAGCGCAAGGGCGACAAGATCATCACGACGACCGAGAACATGGGCCTGAGCATCAGGAACATTACGACGATGAGCAACCCTCCGGAGGAGATATATGTGGCGCT
>CAMZAI010000184.1 GCA_947304065.1 uncultured Clostridia bacterium
GGAAAAGGCGGCGTAGGCAAGTCGACCCTTTCCGTAAATCTTGCGATAGCGCTTTCAAGAATGGGAAAAAGAGTCATAATCCTCGACGCGGACTTCGGTCTCGCAAACGTTGAGGTAATGCTCGGGATCAGACCGCAGCACAATCTGGCGGATCTGATGTTCAGGGGAAAGGAACTCAAGGACATCATAACCGAGGGACCCGAGGGAGTCGGATTCATTTCCGGCGGTTCGGGCATCCAGGAGCTCTCGAGACTTACGAGAGACCAGGTTATCTATCTTGTGCAGAAGCTCTACGAGCTCGATGAGCTCGCCGACATAATCCTCGTGGACACCGGCGCCGGCATCGCGGATACGGTGCTTGAATTCGTTTCCGCGAGCAACGAGGTGCTCGTCGTGGCCACGCCCGAGCCGACATCGATCACGGATGCTTACGCATTGCTCAAGACTCTTAACAGAAAGAGCGATTTCGTAAAGGAGAACACCTCGATCAGGATGGTCGCGAACAGGATCAAGGACGCGGAGGAAGGCGAGAACCTTCATCAGAAGCTCAGCGTCGTGGTTGAGAAGTTCCTGAACATCAAGGTCGAGTATCTCGGAGGCATCTTGAACGACGCGAACTGCCAGAAGGCAGTCATGCAGCAGGATCCGGTAATGCTCTCATTCCCGAATTCAAACACTGCATCGGCTATCCAGAAGATAGCGGCCAAGCTGATCGACGTACAGCTCGACAACGATGACAAGAGCGGAATTGCCCATTTGTTCAACCGCTGGATGAAGACCATTTACAAGAAAAAGAAGGGATAAGGAAATGATCTCAAACATTCTGACGGTCGGAGACCGTATAGAAATGAAGCGCCTTGCGGCAGAGGAGAACACGGAAGACAAGCCTCGCATTTACACAAGCCAGCTGAACGACATAATCGATGAGAGTACTCTCGACGTCGCGATACCGATGGAGGGATCGCGTCTGGTCCTCTATGAGGTCGGAACGAGAGTGGAGCTCCGATTCATCACGACCGGCGGCATTTACCTGTGCAAGGCTTCGATCTCGCAGCGCTGCAGGCAGGGAATGAGAACCTTTTATATAATAAAGATCCTTTCCGAACTCAGGAAGGATCAGCGAAGACAGTATTTCCGTCTTGATAAGATCATGGAGATCAGTTACCACAAAGCATCTGTGGAAGAGATGGAGATCATGACGCGCATCAGGGAGAAGCGCTACAAGGACGAATACGAGATGCGCGCGATGATGGGTTATCTGGCGGAACTGAAGATCACGGACGTGACCGGAACGCTGATAAACATAAGCGGCGGCGGTGCGAAATTCAATTCGTCCGAACTCCTCGAAAAAGATATGCTGATCAGGATGAAGATACTGCTCGAGGGCGTCGATATCCTTCCGCTCGATCTTTTCGCAAGAGTGATCTCATCCGAGAAATCGAGAAATCAGAGCCTGACATATGAGCATCGCGTGGAGTTCGTCAACGTAAATCGTGATACCCGTGAGAAGATTGTCAAGTATATCTTCAATGAGGACAGAAAATTGAGAAGACGTCTCAATCCGAACACGTAATTTGGTTTTAGTATAAAAAATACTTGTCAAAAAGTGAAAGGAACACAAAATGCCTAAAAAAATACTAATAATTGATGACTCTGCACTCATGAGAAGAGTACTCTCTGATATAATAGGCAGCGATAAGAGATTCATGCTGTCTGATGCCGCAGGGAACGGACTCGAAGCATACGATCTGATCACTACGAATCCCGGGAAATACGATCTGCTCGTTCTTGACATCAATATGCCGAAGATGAGCGGTATCCAGCTTCTTGAGAAGCTGGACGACAAAAAGATCCACATCCCGACGATCATGGTCAGCTCCATTGCGAAAGAGGGTGCGGCGGAGACCATCAGGTGTCTTGAACTCGGTGCTTCGGATTTCATCACGAAGCCCGACAACTTCCTTGAAACGAAGAGCGACAAGTTCAGGGACAAGGTAATACGCTTCATGTGCGGCGCGCTTGGCATGCCTATCGAGGCAGCCGATACTGCAGCCGAGACGAAGCCCGCTGCCGTACATCCCGTAAGACCCACTCCCGCTGTAAAGGATGAGAAGCCGGCCGTAAGCGCGGGCGACAGGTTCGGAGCCGACGGAGGCCCGATGTCGTATGTGAAGATCACCTTTAACAGGAAGCCTCACGTATCGGTATCGCCGAAGGCAGAGAAGCTTGTCGCGATCGCCTGCTCGACAGGAGGCCCGAAGGCGCTTCATCAGGTGATCCCGATGCTCCCGGCGAATATCAACGCTCCTGTAGTTCTCGTGCAGCACATGCCCGAAGGTTTCACCGGAACCCTGGCCGCAAGACTCAACGAGACCTCGAAGGTCAAAGTCGAAGAAGCGACCGAAGGTACGATACTTAAGAAGGGTACTGTCTACATCGCCCGCGGCGGAAAGCACATGCGCGTGGTCAGAAAGGGTAAGGACCTTGCCATTTCGATCGGCGACGACGCTCCCAGAAACACGCTTAAGCCCTGTGCCGACATCATGTATGAATCCTTGGTTAACCTCGCCTTAGAAGAAGTTGTCTGCGTTGTCCTTACGGGGATGGGCAGCGACGGAACTCGCGGAATCGGTCAGCTGAGCCAGAAAACGAACTGCTACGTTATCGCTCAGGACGAAGCGAGCAGCACGGTATACGGAATGCCCAGAATGGTCAAAGAGGCCGAGCTTGCCGACGAGGTGGTTTCACTTGGTTCAATAGCGGGCGCCATAACTAATATAGTCGGAACCTGCTAAATACTACACGGAGGTTTATCTATATGGACGTTAGCCAGTATTTGGAAATTTTCATCGAAGAAGCAAAAGAGCATCTGCAGAGTCTGAATGAGAATCTGCTTGTTCTCGAGAAAGAGCCCGAGAACAAGGATACGATCAATGAGATCTTCAGATCAGCCCACTCCCTTAAGGGCATGGCCGGCACCATGGGTTACAAGAGAATGCAGCATCTGACCCATGATATGGAGAACGTGTTCCAGGAAGTTCGAAGCGACAAGATGAAGGTTTCATCCGAACTCGTTGACGGTCTCTTCAGGGGCCTTGATGCGCTGCAGGAATACCTCGACAACATCATCAATACCCAGGATGAAGGTACCAACGACAATCAGGATCTTATCGACCTGTTCCAGAAGGAGCTCGAGATAGGTCTGAACGGCGGCGGAGGCGCACCCGCAGCATCCCAAGAGGCGGCACCCGCAGCGGCAGCGGAAGGCGCAGCAGCGGCTCAGGCAGCTCCCGAAGCAAAGACTGCGAACGCGCTGGACAATCTGGTTCTTAACGACACGGATAAATCCGTTATCGCGAAGGCTGTCGGCGAAGGCATGACCGCTTACGCGCTCAATGTAGAGATACAGGATACCTGCGTGCTCAAGGCTGCACGTGCTTTCCTCGTTTTCAAGGCTATAGAGCCCATCGGCGAGGTTATCAAGTCCATCCCCGACGCACAGGCTATCGAAGACGAGAAGTTTGATTTCGACTTCTCGATGGTTGTTATAACAAAGGCTTCCGAGGATGACCTCAGGAAGGCCGTTATGAACGTCTCCGAAATGAAGGACGTTATCATAAAGAAGCTCGAGGTTGAGGCTCCCGCAGCAGAGGCAGCCAAGGCCGACGATAAGGGCGCGGCACCCGCGGCAGGCGGCGCAGCGGCGGCAGCAAAGGCTCCCGCGGCAGGCGCGGCGGCAGGCAATGCTGCGGCTGCAAAGGGCAAGCCCGTTGTCAACCGTTCGGTTCGTGTTGATATCGAAAAGCTCGACGATCTGATGAACCTCGTATCCGAGCTGATCATTGCCAAGAACGGTCTCGTTTCGATATCTCCTTCGGAGATCGCGTCGGATGAGTCCAAGAAGGGCAATTTCCACGAGCAGGTTGAATACCTTGAAAGAATCACGACAAATATCCATCAGAGCGTAATGAAGGTTCGAATGGTTCCCATCGAGAGCGTTGTAAACAGATTCCCTCGTATGATCCGCGACCTTTCCAAGAAGCTCGATAAGAAGATGGAGCTGTACATGACAGGTGAGGAGACCGAGCTCGACCGAACCGTTATCGACGAGATCGGCGATCCCTTACAGCACATCCTTCGTAACGCTGCCGACCACGGTCTCGAGAGCAACGAGGCACGTATCAAGGCCGGCAAGCCCGAAGTAGGATCCATTTACCTGAACGCGTTCCAGCAGGGCAACAGCGTAGTTATCGAAGTTATCGATGACGGCGGCGGAATCGACGTTGAGAAGGTTAAGCGCAAGGCTGTTGAAAAAGGCACGATCACTCCCGAGCAGGCAGAGGTTATGTCCGACAAGGAGATCATCGACCTCCTGTTCAGACCCAGCTTCTCGACAGCGGAGCAGATTTCCGATATTTCCGGACGCGGCGTAGGTCTTGACGTTGTTAAGACAAAGATCGAGGCACTCGGCGGCAACGTTGAATGTAAGTCGGTTCTCGGCGAAGGCTCGACCTTCACGATCAGACTTCCTCTTACACTTGCCATCATCCAGGCTCTGATGGTTGTCATCGGCAACGAGAAGTACGCTATCCCGCTTGCGAACATCGACACCATCGAGGATATCCCCGCAACGGATATCAAGTATGTTGAGGGCAAGGAAGTTATCAACCTCCGCGGTACCGTTATTCCTCTTATCAGACTCGACAAGATCCTCGATGTTACCGATTCGAAGCAGGATGCGGAGAACCTTACGGTTGTTATCATTTCCAAGGGCGACAAGAAGGCCGGCCTTATCGTGGATGACCTTATCGGACAGCTTGAGATCGTTATCAAGTCGATCGGCAAGTACATCAACAACAGCAAGATGATCAGCGGTGCTACAATCCTCGGTGACGGTGAGATCGCACTGATCCTTGATGCTACTACATTAGTTTAAGGAGGA
>CAMZAI010000185.1 GCA_947304065.1 uncultured Clostridia bacterium
CCCTTGTCGTAAGGGATACCCTCCGCCTTAGGCGCACGTGACTTCTTCGAGGTGAGGATCAGGACTATCATCGTTACCACGTAGGGCAGCATCAGATAGATGTACTCGCTCGACTTTACGCTCTTGAAGCTCGGAAGGAACGGAATGCTGTCGCTGTAAGATCCGATGATCTTGAACAGTGCGAAGAACAGCGAAGCACCGAGAATGCTGAACGGCTTCCAGTTACCGAAGATCATAACCGCTAACGCAAGGAAACCGTAGCCTGCTACGGACGACTGAAATCCCGAGCCGGCCGCAACCGTGAACGCCAGACCTCCGATACCGCCGAGGCAGCCGGAAATGATAACGCCCGCATATCTCATTTTGAATACGTTGATACCTACCGAATCGGCAGCCTGGGGATGCTCACCGCAGGCACGGAGCCTCAGACCGAACTTGGTCTTGTAGAGCAGAACGTACGCGCCGATAAAGAGGATCACCGCAATGATCGTGGTCAGGTAAAAACTCTTAAATATAAGGTTCTGGAAGAAGGTATCCGCCTTCTCGATCCCGAAATTATCCTGAGTGATACGTGTCCAGGTGGGGATGAGGATCGTGGTCTGGCCCTGTCCCTGAACCGCCCATGTAAGAACGATCGCAAACGCGGGAGCCAGCATGTTGAGCGCCGTACCGCCGATCGTCTGATCAGCTCTTAAGTTGATCGACGCAAATGCGAGAAGCAGCGAGAATACCGCGCCCGAAGCAGCGGCAACGAGTATCGCGATGAACATGCCGAGCTGGGGATGAGCAGCTCCGAAACCGGACTTGTCAAGACCTACCAGCGTCAGACAGCTGCACAGTGCTCCGACGATCATGATACCTTCAAGCGCGATGTTGATAACACCGCTTCGCTCCGAGAACATACCGCCCAGAGCAACCAGAAGAAGGGGAACCGCGAAAAGTATGGTAGCGCCGAGCAGATCGGCAAGAATATTAGCCCAGGCCATTACTGATCGCCTCCTTCCCCATTATTTGCATCCGATTGAGAAACAGGAACCGCCTTCTCGCCGGTATCCTCCGGCGCAGGTTCTCCCGCGGGCTCGCCGGCCGGTTCTCCGACAGGCTCTCCCGCTCCGGCTCCCGACTTCTCCCCTGCGGGAACAGCGACCGGAGCAGCCTTTATCGCGGCTGCGCCTTCGTCATTGACATTGCTCGTATCGCCCTTGAAATACTTTCCGAGGATGTTCTTAACAAGCAGTGAGAATGCGGAAAGGTAAATGATAACCGCAATGATGATATCGATGATCTCCTTCGCGTACTCGGGCTGAAGAGCCTCGCCTCCGACCTGGATGTACGAAATGAAGATAGCCGCAAATATGATACCGATGGGGCTCGATGCACCGAGCAGGGCAACGGGGATACCGTTGAAGCCCATCGTGAGCAGTGACTTAACTATGGTGTACTGTGCGGTTCCGCTCAGGTAATAGATACCGCCGCCGATACCGGCAAGTGCACCCGAGATCACCATCGAGAGAACGATGTTGCGCTTCGCGTTGATACCTGCGTAGATACTCGCGTCCTTATTATATCCGCACGCCTTGAGCTCATAACCGAAGGTTCTCTTCTCGAGGATAATGAAAACGACAATCGCAATGAGTATCGTAAGGAAGATCGAGATATTCATATAGTTCGATCCGAGAAGCTTATCAAGTCCAAGTTTCGGGATGATCGCCGACGAATTGGCCGAAGCCAGCGCCGCGGTACGGTCCTTGTTCGATGCACCCCAGAAATTAGCCAGCATCTTGGGCATATTGTTGAGGAGCAGGTTTACCATGAACAGGCCGACCCAGTTGAACATGATCGATGTGATAACTTCGTTAACATTGAACAGCGCCTTGCAGATGCCGGGAATAAAGCCCCAGATCGCTCCGCCGATCATGGCTGCGATAAGGCATACCCACCAGGGGAGCTGGAACTGGATACCGCATACGAGAGCGCAGAAAGCGCCGACGGTATACTGTCCGGTCGCTCCGATATTGAACAGGCCTGTCTTGAAGGCGAAGCCTACGGAAAGACCTGTCATGATAAGGGGCGCCGCCTGGTACAGTACCTTCGCAAGCTTGTCCGCACGGGAGAAGCCCGCTGTTACTATACTTTTTAATCCGCCCAGAGCGTAAGGGGGATTGAATACTATCAGCAATATAAATCCGATGATCAGACCGGCCAGTATCGAGAGGACTGATGCAAGAATGCTGATAAATGTCTTGCTCTTAAAGAAGTTTTTCATTTAAGCGCGTCCTCCTTTCCCGGTCTGTCTCTTCGCACCGGCCATGTAAAGACCGAGCTCCTGAACCGTAACCTGTTTAGGATCGAATTCGCCGACGATCTCGCCCTCGTACATTACGAGGATCCTGTCGCTTACGTTCATAACTTCGTCCAGCTCAAGGGATACGAGCAGAACCGCCTTGCCTTCGTCTCTTTCGCGCACGAGCTGCTTATGGATGTACTCGATCGCGCCGACGTCCAGACCACGTGTGGGCTGAACCGCGACGAGCAGCTCAGGCTCCTTGCTGATCTCACGCGCGATGATCGCCTTCTGCTGGTTACCGCCGGACATGCTGCGGACGGTCGTGATGGGGCCCTGTCCGCTTCGCACGTCGAACTCATCGATAAGCTTCTCCGCATAGTCGCGGACAGCCTTTTTATCTATAAATCCATGGTGCTGGAAGCGGGGCTCCCAGTACTGCTGGAGCACCAGATTCTCTTCGAGGGAATAATCAAGTACGAGACCGTGCTTATGTCTGTCCTCGGGGATATGGCTCATGCCCAGCTTTGACTTCTCACGGATCGAGGCATTGGTGATATCCTTACCAAGGAGTTCGAGACGGCCTTCGGACATCTTCGTAAGGCCCGTAATGCCCTGTACGAACTCGGTCTGTCCGTTGCCCTCGATGCCTGCGAGACATACGATCTCGCCCGCATGAACCTCGAGTGAAACGTCATTGACCGCGTTTTTCTTATGGAGCTTTGAAGGAACGGTCACATGCTCTGCCCTGAACACGAGCTTGCCGGGCAGGATGTCCTTTTTGTCGACCTTGAAGTTGACGTTTCGGCCGACCATCATCTTCGAGAGCTCCTCTTTGGTGGTCTCGGCAACATTAACGGTACCCATGTATTTGCCCTTGCGCAGTACCGTGCAGCGGTCCGCAACAGCCATGATCTCGTTCAGCTTGTGCGTGATGAACAGGATGGACTTGCCCTCGGCTTTAAAACCGCGCATGATCTCCATGAGCTCATCGATCTCCTGGGGTGTCAGAACTGCCGTGGGCTCGTCAAAAATAAGTATCTCATTGTCGCGGTAGAGCATCTTGAGTATCTCTACTCTCTGCTGCATACCGACGGATATATCTTCGATTAAGGCGTCAGGATCTACCTTGAGGCCGTATTTTTCGCTTAGATCGATAACTTTCTGTCTGGCTTCCTTTTTCTGCAGGAATCCCATCTTGTTGGGCTCTACGCCCAGAATGATATTGTCAAGTACCGTAAAGCACTCGACCAGCTTAAAGTGCTGATGCACCATACCGATGTGAAGAGCGTTCGCGTCGTTGGGATCGTTGATCTTAACAACCTCTCCGTTCTTCTTGATGCATCCTTCCTCGGGCTGGTAAAGACCGAAAAGGACACTCATGAGTGTGGACTTGCCCGCTCCGTTCTCACCGAGCAGCGCATGTACCTCGCCCTTCTTCAGCTGAAGGGTAATGTTGTCATTCGCAATGATTCCGGGGAACCGCTTTGTGATGTTCAACATTTCAATTACGTAATCGCTCATACCCCATATCCCTTCTTAAAAACAGAGGATGCTGCGCTAAACGCCGTTTGTCGCAACATCCTCCGTATTAGTATTGATTTTTCGACATCTCGTCGGAAGATATCCGATTAATTATCAGTTCTGGTAATCAACTGCGATAGCAACCGAAGGAGCTGCATCGGTAGCGTTCGAGATAGCGATGCTGCCGTTCTTAACCTTCTCAAAGAGAGCCTTGTACTCGTCAACAGTGAAGTTCTTCATGCTCCAGGTAGCGGTAGGAAGACCTACGCAGCCTTCAACAGCACCGAGAACAGCGGTCTTTCCGCCGAGATCTGCGGGCCATGTTCCACCGTTCTTGTAAAGATCGGTAAGAGCAAGAACTACAGAGTTAGCCAGCTCCTTCATAGCCGAAGTGATGATGGTAGCGGACTCAGCGGACTGGTCAACGTCAACGCCGATAACCTTCTTGCCTGCTGCCTCAGCTGCTGCTGTACATGAAAGGTAGATACCGCCGCCGCATGAGAATACAACTTCTGTGCCGTCTGTGTACCAGCCGGACATCTTTGTCTTGATATCGTCTGTGGGAGCGAATCCGCCGCAGTACCAGTACTTAACGGAAACATCGCCTGCTACGCCGAGCTCCTGAGCTGCTGCGTCAGCGCCCTGAACGAAGCCGTAACCGTAACGGATAACAGCGGGAACGTCCATGCCGCCTAAGAAGCCGAGCTTGCGATAGCCTTCCTTAACTGCAGCATAACCTGCAAGGTAGCCCGCCTGCTCCTCTTTGTAGAGGATGTTGTGGGTATTGGCTGCGGTCTTGTAGGTAGTGTAGTCAGGTGTGTGGGGCTCACCGTCAAGGAGCAGGAACTGAACTGATGAATACTGATCCTGTACCTCATAGATGGCATCCTCGAAAAGGTAACCGGGGCAAACAACAACCTTTGCACCCTTGTCGATAGCCTGCTTGATGGTCTCTACACGAGCCTCGGTGGAATCCTCCGAAGGACGATAGTAGTTGTAGGTCTTCTTGTTGTCCTCAGCGTACTTCTTAACGCCCTCCCAAGCGCCCTG
>CAMZAI010000186.1 GCA_947304065.1 uncultured Clostridia bacterium
CTCGTCGGGCTCATAACCCGGAGGTCGTAGGTTCAAATCCTTCTCCCGCAACTAACGATAATCTGTTATCCATGGGAGCCGTTTAAAGCACTTCGTGCAAGACAGTATCCCATCCGCCAAACGCTGCGCGTTCGTCGGATGTCCGTTTGCTCATAAATGAGCAAACGTGCATGAAATAGATTTTCTTAGACCTTACGAATGCAAGCATTCGACGGTCTCACACAAAATCTATTTCGGGATAATTTGTATTTATTCGTCTTTCGCCCAGATAGCTCAGTTGGTAGAGCAAGGGACTGAAAATCCCTGTGTCACTGGTTCGATTCCGGTTCTGGGCACTGAAGAGTTCTGAAAGGAACTCTTTATTTTTTTATCTTCTTTTTTATTTTCATTTATTCTATATTCTGTTATTATGATATTTGTAGGGTTTTATACATTTATCAACATCCGGAACCTTTTTTGGACCGGATATCATCAATATTCCAAGGAGGCATATATGTCCGACGAGTATATCGAGTATGAAGTGTTTACAGACGTTACTGCAGAGGGTAAGGAGATCGAGCTTGCGATAGTGGACAAGTTTGATTTCGAAGACAATTCTTACGTTGTTGCGGCGCTTGTTGAAGGCGACGAGATCAGTGAAGACGGCCTTTTTGTCTATCGTCTTGATGGTTCGGGTGACGACGCGGAGATCGTTAAGATCGACGATCCGGACGAGTATTCGCGTGTTGCGGACGCGTATGCAAATATATAAAATTATGGCCCGCAATCCGCGGGTTTTGACGGAGAGTAAAGAGTTATGAACGAGAAAAGATTACGCGCAAGAGAAGAAAAAGAGATCGACCTGATAGACCTTCTTATTGAGATAATGCTGCATTGGAGAGGGCTGATCGTGGCATTCCTGATAGGTGGGATCCTGCTCGGCGGATATAGCTTTATGCAGTCCTACAAGGCGCATAACGCCGCACAGGCACAGGTTGACGCTGCAGCAAAAGAGGCGGCTGCCGTTGATGCGGAGGTGCTTACCGATGCCGAGAGGCTTGAGAGGCTGAATGAGCAGGCGGAAGAGTTGGTCAAGGAGCTTTCCGATACCTCGCTGGCCAATATTGAGACAGCGCTCTCATATTACGATCAGATAGAAGTCATTCAGGATTATCTTGATACGTCAGTGCTGATGAAGGCAGATCCGTACAATTTTCCTTACGGCAACATCACTTTCCATATTTCTTCCGAAAGTGAGACAGCCGAGAGCATTCGCGTAACATATGAGAGAATTTTCTCATCGGCGGACCTGTTCAATTATGTTATGGAAAAGTGCGGGTACGGCAGTGAAGTAAGCGAGCTGATCAGTCTTTATTCGTCCGAGACGAACAACGATCTGAGCTATTCATCGCTGCGTGTTGACTGTAAAGCCGCAACTGTCGCCGAATGCCAGAAGATCGTTGATGCGATCATCGAGTACGTAAAGGCTAAATCGGCAGACCTGCAGAGCACGATCGGATATCATACCATCAGTGTGGCCGACAGCGCGGTTTCGACTTCTTACAATACATCGCTGGCACAGACAAAAGAAGACAAGGAATCGGCCATTATATCCAAGAACCTGGCGCTTGCCAGACTGACGGATTCCTTTACCGATAAAGAAAAGAGTATTACCTGAACAGAAAGGAAAGCGGTATCATCAACGGCCTGATCAAGGATAAGATCGAGAAGAAGGAGCAGGCCGAGATCACCGTTCCCGGTATCAGCGTAAGCAAAAAGAAGATCCTTATCGGCGTAGTGCTCGGAGTATTCCTCTATGCGGGCATTATCTGCGTAGCTTACATTTTCTCGCAGAAGATCAAGGATTCGGACGAATTCACTGTTACCTTCGGCACCGCGCAGCTCGGAAAGCTGTACGGAAAGCGCGAGTTTAAGGGCTTCGGAAAGGCAATTGACAAGTGGCTTTACTCCTTTAAGAACAGAGGCCGTAAAGCAGTCGAAGCGGATGAGGCTGAGAGCATTATCGCGGCCAATACCGCACTTTCCGCAGCAAAAGCCAATATTAAGAAGCTCGGCATCATCTGCGCGGACGGTGTTGAGGAGGACGGCGGCCTTCTTAAAAAGCTCAAAGAGGCGGCAAAGAAGGAAAACATCGAAGCAACCGTTCTTTCAAAGCTGCTCAGCAGCAAGGAAGAGGCTTACAGCACGAAGGATCTTGACGCGGTAGTTTTTGTTGCGGCTGCCGGAAAGAGCAGATACAGCGAGGTCTGGGATGCGATGGAGGTTGTCGACAATCAGAAAATCGACATTCTCGGCGGTATCATGGCGTGAGTGCCTGCAGAATATCGCAGTGATAATAAGAGTATTTGTCCGGTAACGAACAAACAGTTTTGTGCTGTTATCTGGACGCGAACGGAGTAATATGACACGAACTGTAACATTAGTGGTTTTGGCGTATCTGGCGGTTATGACGATAGTCGGGCTGATCGTTATGAAGGCGGACAAGACCAAAGCGGAAAAGAATAAATGGAGAATAAAGGAAGCGACGCTGTTTCTGATCAGCGCGATAGGCGGCAGCCTCGGAACCTGGGCCGGGATGTATCTGTTCAGGCATAAGACCAAGCATTGGTATTTCGTTGTAGGAATGCCGCTGATCCTGATCCTGCACATTGCGCTTCTGGTATTTCTCTTCAGCAAGGGCATTCTGGCCCTGTAACGCAGTATTGACGCATAACCGGTTTCAGCCCTGCGGAGCGGTTTCGCGGACGTGAGACCGGAGAAAGGATGACGAAGTGGATAAACTTGATCAGTTCTTAGAATGGGTAAAGGAAAGCAAAAGGATCGTATTCTTCGGAGGCGCAGGCGTTTCGACAGAGAGCGGTATCCCCGATTTCAGAAGCGTTGACGGTCTGTATAACCAGAAGTATTCCTATCCTCCCGAGATGATCCTCAGCCACTCGTTCTTTGTGAACAATCCGAGCGAGTTCTACCGCTTCTACCGCGACAAGATCCTGATCGACGGTGCGGAGCCCAATATCACGCACAAGAAGCTGGCGGAGCTGGAGGCTGCGGGAAAGCTGACAGCGGTAGTTACCCAGAATATCGACGGACTGCACCAGAAGGCCGGGAGCAAAACGGTATTTGAGGTGCACGGGACTGTTGCGAGGAATTTCTGTACTCATTGCCATAAGATGTTCACGGGCGACGAGGTGAAAGAGCTGATTGACAAGAGTCCGTTGAGGCTTCCCGAGTGCGACAACTGCGGAGGTCTGATCAAGCCCGACGTAGTCCTTTATGAGGAAGGTCTCGACGATGAAGTATGGGCAGGCGCAACACGGCACATCCGCGAGGCGGACATGCTGATAGTTGGCGGAACTTCGCTGGTCGTATATCCCGCGGCAGGCCTGATCAACTATTACAGAGGCTCGAAGCTTGTACTTATCAACAAGTCCGAAACGCCTTACGATCACGAGGCAAATCTCGTGCTCCACATGGCGCTCGGAGAGGTATTTTCAAAGGTGGTCTGCTGATAACAGGCGGACCGGGCAGGTGGATATATGAAGAAGATCAAAGCCTGGCATATCATATTATTGACAGTTATTGTGCTTGCAGCCGCCGTCGCGGCTGTAAGCCTTTTTGCTCCGGAGGTCTTTAAGCCGGTGAAGGAGCTTTTTACCGGGAAGGACGAAGGAAGCACAGAAGCGGTGACGGGCACTGAGGATATTGACGGTAAAACAGTACAAAATACGAATCCGGACAATTCCGGAGATAAAACTGTGACAGACACGGATCCTGCAGGTTCCGATGCCGGAAACACAGCCGATCCGGGCGATAAGACCGCCGACAGCAACGATGCGGACGCCGGCAGTTCCGGCACAGCGGCGGGAGGCGCGGATCTCTCCGGTTATTCAGAACTATTCTCGATGTATGCCTCCTCCATGGCCGAAAGTGTCGGAGTGGAAAGCATCGATCTTCCCGCATCGACATCGGAACTTTCACTGACGCTGGCAAAGGAAGCGCTCACGCTCTGCTCGGGAGGCACGAAGGTCGGACAGGCCGGAGTGCTGATGAATTCGGGATTTGAGGTGCTGCTGCAGTCCGGTTACGATAAGGCGGCCGATGACATTTCACATACATGTGCGTTTTCCGTGGGAAGAAAGGACATCGAATACAACGGTACGTCCCGGGAATTGCTGGTGATCGCGATCAGGGGAACGAGCGGGAGCGAGTGGTTTTCCAATTTCGATTACGCCGATTCACGGAGCGATAATTCGGACTTTGCCGAGAATTTCCTTCAGGCGGCGCAGGCGATAAATATCAAGCTGATCCCCGTTCTTACAGCTCATCCCGACGCCCTGATACTGGTATGCGGTCACAGCAGGGGCGCCGCTGCGGCCAATCTTCTCGGAATGACTCTCGACGATCTGTACGGATCCGAAAGGATATTTGTCTATACGTTTGCCACGCCGAATACTTACCGCGGCAGCGACGAGAACGCAGGCAAATACACAAACATTTTCAATTTCATCAACCCTGCCGACGTGGTCACCGAGGTGCCCTTGAAAGCCATGGGTTACAGGCATATCGGAACCGACATTGTCCTGCCGTGTGAGCCTGACGCAGCGCAGAGAGTGGCTGAGGCGATGGCGGTTATGGCGCAGATGTCGCCTTCGATAGACGCCTATTACAACAGCCGCTACTCACTGACAGGGGCAGGCGAGGCAGACGACGGATACACCGCTTATGAGATCATGCAGGCACTGGCGTCTTCGCTTACGGGACTCAGATCGGACATTAACGGAGGACTGAATCTCGCGGATATCTACAGCATCATGGACGCATCGCCGACCTCGGGAGACAGCGCATTCG
>CAMZAI010000187.1 GCA_947304065.1 uncultured Clostridia bacterium
GTTTAAAATATCCTTGCAGAACTTTATTTTTATGATATAATATCAGCGATTGAGGAAATTTAAGGTTTTCTGAATTATTTATGAAAGGATGGAATATTTCTATGGCATTAGTTACCACAACCGAAATGTTCAAGAAAGCTTATAACGGCGGCTACGCTGTCGGCGCTTTCAACGTAAACAACATGGAGATCGTTCAGGGTATCACCGAGGCAGCAGACGAGCTTAAGTCCCCCGTTATCCTTCAGGTTTCCAAGGGTGCACGCGCATACGCGAACCACACTTTCCTTGTTAAGCTGGTAGAGGCAGCGGTTATCGAGCATCCCGATATCCCGATCGCCCTTCACCTTGACCACGGCGACAGCTTCGAGCTTTGCAAGAGCTGTATCGACGGCGGCTTCACTTCAGTTATGATCGACGCTTCTTCAAAGCCCTACGAGGAGAACGTTGCTCTTACCAAGCAGGTAGTTGAATACGCTCACGCTCACGGCGTAGTAGTTGAGGCTGAGCTCGGAACACTTGCAGGTATCGAGGATGAGGTAGTTGTAGAGTCCGGTAAGGAGAGCTACACACATCCCGAGGAGGTTGAGGACTTCGTTACAAAGACCGGCTGCGATTCACTTGCTATCGCTATCGGAACCTCACACGGCGCATACAAGTTCACTGCCGCACAGTGCACAAGAAACGCTGACGGCATCCTTGTTCCCCCTCCGCTTCGCTTCGACGTACTCGAAGAGGTTACCAAGAGACTTCCCGGCTTCCCGATCGTTCTTCACGGATCTTCATCGGTTCCTCAGGAGTTCGTTAAGATGGTTAACCAGTACGGCGGCAATATGCCCGACGCGGTTGGTATCCCCGAGGAGCAGCTTCGTAAGGCTGCTGAGAGCGCTGTTTGCAAGATCAACATCGACTCCGATATCCGTCTTGCCATGACCGGCAATATCCGCAAGTACTTCGCTGAGCATCCCGATCATTTCGATCCCCGTCAGTACCTTAAGCCCGCTCGTCAGGCTGTTAAGGACATGGTTGCTCACAAGATCGAGTTCGTTCTCGGCTCTAACGGCAAGGCTTGAGAAATTTAATACAGATACAGTTTGCAGGAAGCGGGCTTATGTCCGCTTCTTGTTTTCTTTCTTTAAAATGCTATAATCGAATTAAGGGGTCCGAAGCGGATCCCGCATTACAAACAGGAGGGGTATTTATGAAGAAGTACATTGCGGAATTCATCGGAACAATGACACTCGTGGTACTCGGCTGCGGAACTGCGATGCTGGTTGGCTGCGACGCGGCGGCGGGCAGCGGATATCTGCTGACAGCGCTCGCTTTCGGACTTACGATCGTTGCCATGGCTTACAGCATCGGCAATATCTCGGGCTGCCACATTAACCCTGCCGTTTCTTTGGGCGTACTCATGAGCGGCGGAATGGAAGTTAAAGAGTTCTGCGGCTACGTTGTTTCACAGTGCCTCGGAGCGCTCGCAGGTTCGGGCATACTGGCTCTGATCTTTAAGCTCGGCGGCGTTACGGACAAGACCGGCGGCTTCGGCTCGAACGGCCTCGGCGGAGTGAATGAGAGCGCGATCGCAGGCCTGCTCGTTGAGATCGTTCTGACATTTATCTTTGTTATCGCGATTCTCGGCGTTACCTCGAAGAAGGCAGCGCACGGCTCGTTCGGCGGTCTTGTTATCGGCCTTACGCTTGTAGTTGTACACATCCTGGGCATCGGACTTACCGGTACCAGCGTTAACCCTGCACGCAGCCTTGGTCCCGCTATCGCAGCGGCCATCGGCGGCAAGACGGACGCTCTTGCATGCGTATGGGTATTCATCGTCGGACCTCTTGTTGGTGCGGCGCTTGCGGCCGTTGTTTACAAGGCCCTTGAAAATTCTAAGAAATGATGGAACAGGTTATGAAGTATAAGTTAAATGAAAAAAGATATTTTGCGGAGCTCGAGAAAGAGATGGCGATCGATTCGGTCACAGGGCAGTACCATGAGCTCCAGGACTATCTGGTAAAAGAGATCAGGAAGCTCGGATTCAAGCCGCAGACTCTCCACAAGGGCGGCATCATCGTCGATGCGGGCGGAGAGGGCAATCCCCTGCTCGTTACCGCGCACGGCGACACGATCGGCCTCATGGTGCGCCATATCAACAGCGACGGCACGCTGAAGGTCTGCAAGGTCGGCGGTCTTTACGCATATCACACCGAAAGGGAGAATGTACGTGTTCATACCCGCGACGGCAAGGTGATCACCGGAGCGGTTCAGCGCAAGAATCCGTCGGTGCATGTGACCGAGGATGAACTGAACAAAGAGGTTGCAAATTTCGACGTCAATTCCTTCGTTGTCCTCGATGAGGATGTAAAGAGCGCGGAAGACGTTCGCAAGCTCGGCATCGAGATCGGAGATTATGTGGCGGTCGAGCCCAGATTTACCGTATCGAACGGCTACATCAAATCGCATTTCATCGATGACAAGGCACTTGTGGCAGTCCTGATGGAGCTCCTTAAGGAGATCAAAGCCGGCAAGGTTAAGCTCACCCGCAAGCTGTATATTTACATCTCGTTCTATGAGGAGATCGGACACGGCGGATCGATGATCCCCGCGGACGTGAAGGATTTCCTGGCGGTCGACATCGCCTGCACGGGACCCGAGCAGACCAGCGACGAGCGCAAGGTATCGATATTCTGCAAGGATTCGCGCTTCCCTTACAATCTCGATATGACGAGGGAACTCGAGGCAGCTGCAAAGAAGTCGGGAGCCGATTACGTGCTCGACATATTTACGCCGCATTACGGAACCGATGCGGATCCCGCGCTTACCGCGGGCTATGACATCCGCCACGGTGCGATCGGACCCGGCGTCCGCGCGAGCCACGGCTACGAGAGAACACATATCGATGCGATAAAGAGTACATACAGTCTCTTGTTGGGATATCTGCAGTAAACAGAAAGCCCTGCGCAAGTATGCGCAGGGCTTTTTCATTAGAACTTCATCCCCATTGCCTTCATGAAGCGCTCGATCAGGACATCGTCCTTTTGCTCTCCGAGCAATGCAAGATTTACCGCGGGGATGCGGCCGCCGGCCATGGTGGCGTGTCCGCCGCCGTTGCCGATGCCTTCGAGGGCTTTGGCCATGACTTCGCCGGCGTTGATATCGTCACGCTCTGAACGGATGGAAAGCTTCAGTCCGTCCGGACGGTCACAGTAGATCACAGCGACTTCGATCTCGATCAGCGAGAGTATAAAGTCGGCCACGATAGCGATCATCGCATCGGGACAGGAGAACGGGATGTGCGTAAAGCCGAAATAATCGAAGACCTTGATATTCTCGATCGCGGCGCCGTACGCCTTCAGATCGCTGAACTCAAGATTGTTCATCTCGAGCTTACCAAGTTTAACGATGTCAACGATGGGATTGAGCATGCCGAACGCGATTATGTCTTCAGCGGTAACTCCGCGCGAGAACTGGAGCGTGTCGATCTTTATGCCGTAGAGCAGCGCGGTCGCAACATCGCTCGAGGGCGTGATGTTCAGGTCGCGGTAATAGTCGGTGATAATGGTGCTGCAGGCGCCGAGCAGACGGACGTCCTTGTATTGATATTCCACGTCTGCGTTCTTAGCGGTCGTCGGATGGTGGTCGATCGCGGCTACCTCATCGCCGGGCAGATCGGTGATATTGCCTGCGTTCTTCTGCGAATCGACGCATATGATATAGTCTTCTTCCTTCATCCGGGACAGGATGTCGTCATCCGCGAACATCTCAATACCGAACATCTCGAGCATCTTCGAAGAGCTCAGCTTGTCGATATCGCCGTCGTAGCAGATCGTCGACTCGATACCGAATCTCTTTAACAGTTCCTGCAGGCCGAAAGCAGACGCGATGGCGTCCGGGTCCGGAATATTGTGCGTCTGAATATAGATCTTATGACCTTCGCACAGCTTGATCAGGTCTTTGATATCCGCTTCTTTGTGAGTCATATCTTAATCTCCTATATTCTGCCATGTCCGAAAATATAAAATTTGCGTAAAAAAGATTTACACTCATTATAACAGAATATTAGTAAAAATGCATTTTCTTTTTAAGAAATAGGCTTTTAAACAAAATAGAGAACAGGTTGTTACTTGTAGTACATAGTGGTACGGCAGATGAGAGGGTAAACAAATGTCATACAAATTAGTTGACAATTGTTTACCACGATGGTACAATACACACTGACGCGTCGATAGTAACTCTGGAAGTGCATATTTATTGATGACACAAGGAGGTTCAGATGAAAAAACGCTCATTTTTGTTACTTGTTACAGCTTTGTCCTTTTTTATCTTTTCAAGCTATTCCGTAAGGACTTTAGCAGAAACGAATAATTATGATGCCGACCAAGCTTTTCGTATTGAATATGGTTGGTCAGAAGAGATTCCGCAGGGTGTTTTGGAAGTAGCTGATTTATTTTCGCTGGCTAACACTAAAGCATATGATACTTGGGAATTACAGAGTACAGATGTCTATTATTACAGTAATAATCGCACTATGACACTTTACTCCTATACGCTGACTTTTATGAACGATACCAGACTTTGTAAAGGAGTTACAGCACATAGCGCACATTTATATGGGTACGTATCAGCACATTTTGCAAATATTTGGGGCGTGATGGATCACGATTCATATAGCGGCAGGCAGTACTCGTATTATGGAACCGAAGCAGAAACCCCTAGCGCACCGGGCGGAAATGGGTGGCTAGGGATTGCTCATACTAATTGCGGTATTGAGATCAATTAATAGAGAACGCACAGGTGAGCATTTCCATAATCATGAAGGACTAATCTGATCCGTATGAAGGTTTTT
>CAMZAI010000188.1 GCA_947304065.1 uncultured Clostridia bacterium
TCAGGAATCTCGAGAACTTCTCACTGCCGTGAGTTCCGAGGATAATGTGCCCTTTTCGGTACTCGAGCTCGCCGATGTCCACACTCGCGGGCCTTCCGGTCATGTTTACGACAATGAGCAGCCTCCTGCCCTCATACTCACGCAGGAACGCGATCACCTGACGGTTTGACTTCGCGATCATGCGGTAGGAGCCGTAATTGAGTTCGTCGTTGAGGTGCCTTAAGCGTATCAGCTGCTTATAAAAATCGATGACGGATGCGGGGTTCTTCAGATCATCCTCAACATTGATCTCTGTATAGTTCGGATTGATCTTCATCCACGCCTCTTCGCCGTCGGTAAAACCGGCGTTCTTGCCCGCGCTCCACTGCATCGGGGTACGCGCATGGTCACGCGTCATCTTCTGGATGATCTTTTTCGCGATCGGCGCGGGAACATGCATCATGCTCTGCAGCATCTCATAATCGTTGATCGCCTCGAAATCCTTCCATTCTTCGGGCTCGAGCGGGCAGTTTGTCATGCCGATTTCCTCGCCCTGGTACATGAACGGAGTGCCGTACATCGTCATATTGATCATCGCGAGCGCTTTTGCCGACTCGCGCCTGTACTTCTTATCATCGCCAAAACGCGATACGGGACGGGGCTGATCGTGATTGGAAATGTAATTTCCGAGCCATCCGCCTCTCTGTTCTACACCTGTCTCCCAGCTGTCGAAAATAGCCTTATACTCACGCACCGTCCAGTGATAGAGCTTACGGAAATCGAATTTGCCGAGAGGTCCGCAGCCGATCAGCGCCAGATCAAACTGGAACATCATGTCGAGCTCGTTAGTTCCGGGACCCGTATACTTGAGCACCGCGTCAAGAGGCGTTACCATGCCTTCGCCCACGGTAAAGCAGTCATAGTGCGAAAGTACCTTCTCATGCATTTCCTTCAGATACTCGTGTGTTTTGGGGAGACTCACGATATGCTCGAAGGGGAAATTGAGCTTCTTCGGATCGCCGCTGTCGGGCAGGCCCTCGCGTTTCGCGATGGCATTGATCACGTCGAGTCTGAAGCCCGCAATCCCGCGGTCCAGCCAGAACCGCATGATCTTCCATACCTCCTCGCGGACCTCGGGATTGGTCCAGTTCAGGTCACACTGGTTCGGCGTGAACAGCGTCAGATAGTACTCCCCGGTCTTCTCGTCCTTCTGCCATGCGCTCCCGCCGAAGGCCGAAAGCCAGTTGTTGGGCGGTATCGTGCCTGTCGTCACGGGCAGTTTGTATCCCGGATGCGCGTCCGCCTTTCTGCCCTTTTTGAAGATATAGTAATCGCGGTATTTGCCGGCGGGATCCTCCACCGCCGCGCGGAACCACTTGTGATGCGACGAGGTATGATTTACGACCAGGTCCATCACGATCCCGATACCAAGAGCCTTCGCTTCCGCCACGAGCCTGTCAAAATCCTCCATCGTTCCGAACTCCGGATTGATCGCGCAGTAATCGTCGATATCATAGCCATAGTCGTGATTGTGCGAAGGATAGACCGGCGAGAGCCAGATCACATCCGCGCCGAGGCTTTTGATATAGGGCAGCTTCTCGATCACGCCGCCCAGATCGCCTATCCCGTCGCCGTTCGAATCCTTGAAGGATCTGGGCCAGATCTGGTAAATGACCTTGTTTTTGAAATCGTAGCTCATGCAAATTCCCTCCTGTCAGTCTGTGGTTTTATACCCGGGCCGTTTCCTTTGCGATCCCCCCGGTTAATCTGTATGCCTGTTTTTTGAGATCTTGTCCTCGTAAAACTGCCTTATCTTCGCATTCCTGCGCGCCGCAGCCTCTTTGCGCGCCTTTTTGCGTTCCTCGCGCTCCTTCTCCAGCTCGGTGATCCTCGCGCGCGCTCTCTCACGCTGCTTTGCCCTCTCCTTCTGCACGCGCTCCGTAAAAAGCTTCAGTCCGCGTACCTTCGGCGTAACAACCACTGAGAGCGGCTCGGGCTTCACATCCCAGCTGCCGTCGTGATCCACAGTGATCACCGTGCCTCCGCGCTGTGTCTGCTTCTTTTTGATCCCGCTGTATCCGCCGTAATCGATCGACATGCCGTAGGTCAGGCGGATGCCTCTGTAAGTCATCGATATCGTGTTCAGATGGTCGTGCCCGCAGAACATGGCCTTGATCATGCCGTTTTTCTGCGCTTTCTCAAAGAAATCCTCCTTGTAGCGGCTGATTCCGAAGTAATCCTCCTTTTCCGAGATCCCGCCGAAATGGAACTTTACCGAGGTGTCTCCGAGCTTCATTTTCTCGTAGGCGATCTTGTATTCCTTGACCGGCATATGGAAAAATGCCATCGCCTTCATGTCGGGATTGTACTCGCGAAGCCACTCGAGCCTGTCCATGCACCACTTCGTCTGATCCGCATGGATGCGGTCAAATCCGGATGTCAGCCAGCCTTTCCCGTACATGTTCGAATCCAGCATGATGAGCGCCATATCGGTTTTGCAATAGCCGTTCGGCATCGGGCTGTCCCAGTCATCCGGCTTTACGAGATGAATGAAGTAATTCCCCGCTCCGAAGATGTCCTTCGGGCCGTGCGCAAAGATCGAATACTCGCCCTTGCGGAACTCATTGCCGAGCTGCTCACGGTTCAGCTTTGAGCCTATTTCCGCGTCGTGATTCCCCATCACCAGTGCGTAAGGGATACGGAACATGTCCATGAATTCCATGAATTTATGGGCCTGTTTGCGATTATTCGTCGTCCCGGTTCTCAGAAAGAACGGGAAAATGGTGTCTCCGGTCAGCACTATCAGATCCGGCTTCGTCCTTTCTACAATAGTAGTAACATCCTCCATAGCCTTCCGGTCCAGCTTCCTGGCCATCCAGCCGAACCCCAGATGCAGATCCGTGAGCTGCAGGATCCTTATAGGCCTGCCCTCAGGCAGTCTGAACTCAAAAGTCTCTTTATCCGCTATGCGGAAATTGTCACCGTGGTACATTTCAAAACTCCTGTATTTCTTTCGCGATGAAAGGGGCCAGTCGATACGGACTGACCCCTGATATACGATAGATCACGCCATATGCAACTGCTCTTTCAACGCGTTTTGCAGCGTTTGTGAAAAATTAACATTCTGAGCCGTGGCCAGTTCATCAAGCCACTGAGGTAATGAAACGGTTCTCTTCACCGCCTTTGTACAATTCTTCTTCCGATACTCTGTGGTGTCTGCCGCTATGTACGAAACAAACGAGCCTTCTTCAGTCTCTATGTCAGCCAATTTTGACGGTCTCGGAATATCTGCTTTATCCTCTTCCATGTCCCATAACGTCAGCGCCAGCGCATCCGCGGCCATATAAACTGCATCCGCAAGATCATCCCCGCAGGATAAGCATCCTTCCAGATCAGGGAAGACAACCGAATATCCGCCGTTTTCCTCCGGTGAAAAAACAGCCGCGTAAACATATTTTGCCATAACTATCTCCTCCATCTATGCAGATATCAATTTGAAAACCGGCTAAATCAGTCCTGCTCCTTTCGCCCCTACGATAATACATATTATTATGTATGTCAATACGTAATATTATGTAGCCTGCGTTTGGTTATCGCTTCACTTTTTTCTTTTCATTTAGGGGATTTAATCATTTTTGAATAATACTAGAATTTGTTAATCCATCGGCTTCCGCGCGAATGCACAAAAAGAACCGATATCATCTTTAAGTAGTATGATATCGGAAATCAGGGAAAAGTCAAGTTTCCGCACTATTTCATTGTATTTTTTCACGGATAGTAAATCCCTCTTATGTCATCTATCAGCCCGTCTTCATTCAAATGATAGAAACAATCCACTTTTGTCTCTTTGAGCACGTGCATGAATCCGTCCCGGGTTGCAAAAGCGCCCATGGTGGGGTAAAGAGGATAATATAACTGGATATATATTCCCTCAGCCAGTTCATACGCCTCCTCATCCTCGGCTTCATAATAATGCAATAGAAATACATCCGCCTCAGGATCAAGAACTAAATCACCCTGCCATATTCTGATCCGATCATTGTCATCTAGACGAATGGTTCCCTTTAATGGATAATTGTAGAAAGGATCCCGCTGATCGGCCGAAGTATACTTTAAATCATCAGTTATATATCCGTCCCAGGAATATTCCCCACTACGCTTGAATTCATCCGATCCGATCGCCACTTCGCCCTTGTACTGTATCGACAAGTAAACTCCGTTTCCGTCACTGCCTGTCGTGTACAGATAACAGCGCCCACGCTTAAATTTTTCGGTTATATCGATCACCTGATCCTCATAATAAAGTGTGATCGTTCCGTCAATCGAGTACTTTACCCATGCAGTATGATCCGGCGAATAACAGGTTTTTTCGCAGGGCGCCCACAGCACACTGTCTACAAGGGTTTCTTTGCAAAAAGCGTAGAACAATTCTTCACTGACCGGCTTACCGGCTATCTCGTAGTAAGGATAATCTTCTACGGCCAAAGTCTCGGTTTCATACCCGTCTGCAGTAAACGCCGTAAATCGATACAACTGTCCACTTGTCGCTCCGCTCGATCCCCAGGCACACCCGTCGGCCATCAGCGGCACAAAGCCCCTGTATACCATCATGTAGCCGTGCGCTGTGCCATCCAGATCCGAAAGGATCAGGTATTCAGTGTGTGCGTGGCTATTTGTAAGAAGCACGATTATCTCATTCTTCCCGTCCCTGTCCAGATCGATGATCGTGAAAGAATCCGGCTCAGCCATGTATTCCTCCGGATGCTCGTATGCTTCCGACACAAAAGGCTGGAAGGACT
>CAMZAI010000189.1 GCA_947304065.1 uncultured Clostridia bacterium
GTTGTAAAAGAAAAGATCATGACTCACGGCAAACAGCATGCCGAGACAAATTTTGACGTAGACTTGAACGGCGACGGCTGCGGCTGCAACCTTATCTCCCGCTCCGTAGCCTGCGACAGCTCCGAGCAGATATTCCGCTCCCACATCCGCGGCAACAGCAATTGCCACGGTCATTCCGAGTGCGACGCGATCATCATGGACAACGCCCGCGTGGACGCGATACCCGCTCTGGCTGCGAACAATGTCGACGCATCCCTGATCCACGAAGCCGCGATCGGCAAGATCGCCGGCGAGCAGATCACAAAGCTCATGACGCTCGGTCTTACCGAAGAAGAAGCCGAAGCCATGATCGTGAACGGATTCTTAAAATAGGACAGGTTTTATCATGATCACAGCAAATTACCACACACACACCGTCCGCTGCCATCACGCGAGCGGCACGGAAAGAGAATATATCGAGCAGGCCATCGCCGAAGGCTTTAAGACCCTTGGCTTCTCGGATCACACTCCCCAGCCCTATCCCGACGATTTCAGGTCGGGCGTCAGGATGACCATGGACGAGCTCGAAGGCTATGTTGACACGCTTCTCGCCCTCCGCGAGGAGTATAAGGACAGGATAAAACTCCTGATCGGCTTCGAAGTCGAGTACACTCTCAAATACTTCGAACCGCTCATGAAGGAGCTTCGGAACTATCCCATCGATTACATTATTCAGGGACAGCATTACGTGCCTGATGAAGTAGCCGGACTCTACGTCGGTTTCAAGACCGCCGAGGAAAAAGACGTAAAAGCTTACGTCGAGCACACGATCGAAGGCATGAAAACGGGACTCTTCTCCTATCTTGCGCATCCCGATCTGATCAATTACACGGGTGACGACGATACCTACAGAAAGCATATGTCGCGCCTCGTCGAGGCGGCTGTGGATCTGAACGTCCCGCTCGAGGTCAATTGCTACGGCTTTGTGGACGGCAGGAATTATCCCTGCGACCGTTTCTTTAAGATGGCTTCGGAGTATCACCCGAAGTTCGTGATCGGCTGCGACGCCCACAAGCCCGGAATGATCCGCCAGCCCGAGCATTTCGAGGGACTGAACGAATTCCTCTCGCGCAACGGTATCGATGTCGGCGACAATGTCGTCGAGCTTCGAAGCATCGGATAAAGAATTTTCCGGGCCCGGAACATTAACCAAATACGCAGATAAAGAGATAACCCCCGCCTTACGGCAGGGGTTATTCCTGTAATGAGGGTGTTTTATGAAGTTATCAGCCTTTGACCGCACCTGCGGTCATGCCTGAAATGAAAAACCTGTTGAAGCCGATGTATATAAGTATCATCGGGATGAGCGATATCGCCGTGCCCGCAAGCATCAGGTTCCATGAGGAAGCTGCTTCGCCCGACGATTTAAGGTGCATTATGCCTACCACGAGAGGCATTCTCGAAGTATTCGTCATCGTAAATACCATCGGCAGCATATAATCGTTCCACGCGCTCCTGAAGGCCAGGATCGCAACGGTTGCGACAAGAGGCTTGCACAGCGGGAATATGATCCTCCGGTAGATGCCAAAGAACGAGCAGCCGTCTATCTTCGCGGCCTCATCGATTTCCTGCGGTATCGAGGTGATGAAGCCTCTCGCGATGAACAGGTTCGTGACGTTCATTCCGAAGACGCGGATGATTATTACGCCCCACAGCGACTTGTTCAGATGCACGGTCTTCATGATCATCAGCAGCGGATAAAGCGTCAGCGATCCGAGCGAAACAAACATTGACGAGATCATGAAATAAAAGATGATCTCTTTTCCCTTGAACTTGCCTCTTGAAAACGCGTATCCGCACATCGTGCTCGACAGGATCGCTCCGATGACGCAGAAGAACGACAGGAACACACTGTTCTTGGTGTACGTTGAGAAATCCGCCGCCTGCCATGCCTTGGTATAGTTTTCAAGTACAAAATGCTTCGGTATCAAAGTATTTCCCGTGGTCAGAACTTCCAGATTGCTCTTGAACGAGGACATGAACGTGAAGAATACCGGGAAGAAGCTGATCACGAAAAACAGCGCCAGAATGAGGTATACGAGCGCATTGAAGATATTCTTTTTTACCTTTCCCATACGATCGCCCTCCTACACTTCCAGATCCTTAAGCCGCTTCGTGGCCTTCAGATAGATCACGGTCACTATCCCCAGGAATATCGCCGTGATAAGCGCCATAGACGAGGCGTATCCGACCTCGATGTTTCTGCCCGATTTTCCGAAGAAGGACTTGTAGATATAGGTCATTACCACTTCGGTCGTGCCTCCGGGCTGTCCGTTCGTGCATGCGAGCACCAGATCGCATACCTTCAGGCTTCCGACAATAGCCATTAACAGGATCGACTGGAATATCGGCGCTATCATCGGGAGAGTTATTTTGAAAAAGCGCTTAATTCCAGTCGCTCCGTCAATGCTGGCGCAGTCATAGAGCTCCTCGGGGATGCTCTGAAGCGCCATGAGGAAGAAAATCATATTAATGCCGTAGTTCTGCCATACCGAAGCTATCCCGAGGATCAGCATGGCTTTGGGCTTCGTTTTAAACCAGTTGATGGGCTTTTCGATCAGGCCGATATTCTGGAGAATACCGTTGATCATGCCGTTGTACGAGGCAAAGAGCAGAGAGAATACGAGGCCTATGATGACCGCGGAAATGACCGCGGGCATGAACAGCGTGACCCTGAAAAAGGACAGGCCTTTAAGCTTCTTGTTCAGCAATACCGCGAGCAGCAATGCCAGGGGTATCTCAACGAGCAGTTTGCCTGCCGACAGGATGACCGTATTGGCCAGCGACTGCCAGAAATCGTGGTCCCTCTGAAAAACACGCACAAAATTCTGAAGCCCCGTGAAATTGCTCTCGCCGAAGCCGTTATAATCGGTAAACGCATACCTGAGAATATAGATTATCGGGACATAACTGAACAGGATAAAACCCGCGAGAAAAGGCAGGATCATAAGAAATGCCTGCATATTGTCGCTTTTTATCCTCCTGACCTTGCGTTGCTGCTCCTTTTTCATGCCGGTACTCTCCCCTATCCCTTATATGCTTTCGAGTAGGAGGCATATTCCCCCTACTCGAAAGCTCTACCATGAACTATGTCTGAGAAAAGTTAGTTATCGGTGTACGTTGTAGCTTGCGGGAGCTACATATTCCTTGAGGACATCGGGATCGAGTCCTGCCAGACCGCCGTTGAGTCTGTCGTCCAGATCCTTGAGCACTGTAGCAGCGTCCTCTGTGAAGCCGCCCGAGAAGAGCTTAGCGAGTGTCTCTCTTGCCGAAAGACCTTCGTACTTGATAACGCCCTTGGGATCGGGCATTCTGATGATCTTCTGGTCATCCTTAAAGGTTGAGAATTCCTTCCAGCCCTTAACGGAAGATTCGTTGGCCATTGCAGCAACCTCAGCCCTGTAAGGAACGTACATACCCGCTTCGTACATGGGAGCCAGGTTCTCATCCGCATAGAAGAACTCGAGAACCTTGGCGATCTTGGAAGTGTCCTTTGCGTCAAGGGCCTTCTTCGCTACGCCGAGGATGTTAACGGCCTTTACCATTTCCTTGTACTCATAGCCGCTTTCCTTGATTGCGGGAGGATCGCATACTACCCAGTTGCATACTGCAGGGAACTGCTCGGTGTAAACCGCTACGTCGAAGGATGCTGCCATAACGATGCCCACTCTGCCTGCCGAGAACTGTGCTCTTGCCGTATCGGCGTCCATGTTCTCGTAGCCGGGGAATACGCTTCCGTCATCGATCATTCCGAGGATGTTGTTAACGATCGGAAGACCGTCCGAATATCTGTACTGTCCTGTTACAGCGTCATATCCGAAATGTCCGAGCGATGCTGCGGAAACGCTGTAAATATAGTGATCGAGAGTCCAGCCGCTCTGAAGAGCAAGGAAATATCCGTAAGCTTCGCCGTTGCTGGCCTCAGTGATGAGCTTCGCGTCCTTTCTTACCTCGTCCCAGGTCTTGGGAGGCTCTGCGATGCCTGCCTTGTCAAAGAGGTCCTTGTTGATGATCATCTTGTAGGACTCAATGCTGAAAGGAAGTGTGTAAACCTTGTCGTTAAAGATCTGATCGCCTACCAGCAGATCTGCCTTGTCGTACTTTGCAAGAAGAGCTTCGCTGCCTTCAAGCTCGGAGATCGGAACCGCATATCCTGCCGCAACATACTGCGCGAAGGTATTTGACGAAGGGCTGAACAGATCGGGACCGTCGTTCGCCATAAGCGCTACATTGATCGTGTCCGCGTAATCGGAGCCGTAGATCGTATACTCGATCCTGATGCCCTCTTCCTTACCGATCGTGTTGTTGAATTCCTCAACCTGCGCGTCTCTGATCGACTGTGAATGCGCAGCGTCGCTCCATACAGTAACTACCTGAACCTCATTGCTTGCCTTGCTGTCGGATTTGTTTGAATCGGAGCTGCTTGAGCCCGAATTTGTGCTGCCCGACTGGGTCTGATTGTCAGTCTTGGTTCCCGTCTGGCTGTCGGTGTTCTCCTTCTTGCCGCATGCGGTAAGCGAAAGAGCCGCCAGAGCCAGCACCAGGATCAGTGCCATAAGTCTTTTTTTCATACTGTGCCTCCTCCAAAAAGTGTTTGCGGAAGTATTCCTCCGCGTAACCTTACAAGTTTATTTTAGTTTAATGATTTCGCA
>CAMZAI010000190.1 GCA_947304065.1 uncultured Clostridia bacterium
TTTGTTCGTATTGACATTCGCCTCGCAATCTGTTTACAATATTTATGGTTGAAATCTTTAAGAACGGTACGGGATACCGGCAAGATTAGATACATAGGATATGTAGGACCACTATACATACAGCTCGTTTAAGGATTTCCGCCGTGCGGCATTCGTCGTATGAGCGGTATTTTTTTTGCGAGGCGTTCATACCTTACGTCTATAATCTCCTGTCGGACCCGGCAGGAGGTTTTTTTATGGAACTGAAGGCACATATACTTGACGAAAATGACATCAGGCGCGCCCTCGTCCGTATATCCCACGAGATAGTCGAGAGCAACAAAGGTACCGACGGCCTTTGTCTCGTAGGCATCATAAGCCGCGGCAAACCGCTCGCCGAACTGATACGCGCGAACATCGAGAAGATCGAAGGCGTGAAGGTTCCCTGCGGTGAGCTCGATATCCGCTTTTACCGCGACGACCTGAGCCTGGAAAATGAAAATCCCACCCTGCGAAAGGCCGAGCTTGGGTTCCCCGTTGAAGGCAAAAGGATTGTTCTTGTGGACGATGTGATCTACACCGGAAGGACCGCAAGAGCCGCGATCGAGGCCGTGTTCTCATTCGGCCGTCCCGCATCCATCCAGCTTGCGGTGCTCGTGGACCGCGGTCACAGGGAGCTTCCCATCCGCCCCGATTATGTGGGCAAGAACATTCCCACCTCAAGGAACGAACTCGTCAAAGTCAACATCCCGCCGTTCGACGTCCCGCCCGCAAGAGTCACACTCTACGAGCGCTGACACACCACAACAAAATACCAGGAGGAGAAAAGTTATGAAACTCACTTACACGGTTGAAGACAAGCCGAAGTTTTCCCAGCTTATCGTCTTCGCTTTCCAGCAGCTGCTCGCCATTATGGCCGCTACCATCGCAGTTCCCGCGATCATCTCGGGTACCTATGACAGCGTAGGCGAGGTAAGCATGAGCATGGGCGCCGCTCTTTTCGGAGCAGGTGTCGGAACTCTCGTATATGTACTCTTCACGGCAAGGAAGAGCCCCGTATTCCTCGGCTCCTCATTCGCTTTCTTAGGTTCGATGTCGACGGCATTCGCCGGCGCGATCTCCGTTGCGGCAGGTTTCGCGGGAATCGTTCTCGGCGCTCTGTTCGCAGGACTTGTTTATGTGATCATCGCTCTCATCGTAAAGAGCGCGGGCGTTAACTGGCTCAACAAGCTCATGCCTCCCGTTATCATCGGCCCCACCGTTGCTATCATCGGACTTTCGCTCGCAGGCAATGCGGTAGGCGATCTCCGCACAGCGAACTCCGGCGGTCACGAGCTCATCGCGATCCTCTGCGGTCTCACCACTCTGATCGTTGTTACGGTATGTTCCGTATACGGCAAGAAGATGGCCAAGCTCATCCCCTTCATCATCGGTATCCTCGCAGGTTACGCTCTTGCGGCGATCTTCACCGCGATCGGAACACTTGCCGATATCCCCGCTCTTATGATCTGCGACTTCGGCAAGATCACAGCGATCGATTCGGTAGTTTCGGTTCCCGACTTCACATTCATCACAGCATTCAAGGGCTTCGGCGATCTTACCGGCGCTTATATCGGAACAGTTGCCGCTGCATACGTTCCCGTAGCGTTCGTAGTATTCGCAGAGCATGTTGCTGACCACAAGAACATCTCCTCTATCATAGAAAGAGACCTGCTCGATGAGCCCGGTCTCCACAGAACCCTTCTCGGCGACGGTATCGGTTCCATCGCCGGCGCATTCTTCGGCGGCTGCCCCAACACCACATACGGCGAGTCGATCGCATGCGTAGCGATCACAGGCAATGCATCGGTTCTCACTATCGTTTGCACCGCATGCCTTGCGATCATCATTTCCTTCATCACCCCGATCGTAGGCTTCCTTTCCTCGATCCCTTCCTGCGTAATGGGCGGCGTTTGCATGTCCCTCTACGGCTTCATCGCAGTATCCGGTCTTAAGATGCTCCAGCCCGTAGACTTAAACGACAACCGCAACCTCTTCACCGCTTCGGTTATCCTCATCGCAGGTATCGGCGGACTGACCCTCAACTTCGGCGCGATCACCATCACCTCGATCGCAACCGCTCTGATCCTCGGAATCATCGTTTACGCGATCCTGGGCGGAATGAAGAAAGACGCGAAGTAAGATTTTAGAATTGTAAACAGAAAAATAAGGCCCGGCGCTTTAGGCGCCGGGCCCTTTCCTTAAAGTGAGATATCAATGTGTCCGCCAACGGAGGGATTCACGGAATGCTCCATGGAACGCCTCATCATGTCAAGCAGAGCAGCACCGGCTTGTTCCTGCGTGTCCAGTGTCTTGGACAGCATCATAGTGCCGGCCTTCTCTAATGTCTTTTGCTGTGCAGACAAAACCGACATAGCGGGGATACTCTCAGGAGAAATAGAAGAAATATCCATACTCATGGCACCTCCTGTCCATTATTATATCTCAGTCGGCCGCTCCGAAACTTCGAAGCAGCTCCTGTTCCTTACATCGGCTTATTTGCCCGGATACTTAATAACAGAATCGATATTATATTTCGCGAGCTTCTTGCGGCCCTCGAGACCTTCAAGCTCCATCAGGAAGCAGATCTTCACCACTTCGCCGCCGAGCTGCTCGATAAGCTTGGTGATCGCTTCGATCGTACCGCCTGTCGCGATCAGATCGTCGATGATGACTACCTTCTGGCCGGGCTTGATCGAATCCTTGTGCATCTCGATGGTCGCTGTGCCGTACTCGAGATCATATGTAGCCTCGATGGTCTCGCAGGGGAGCTTGCCCTTCTTGCGTACGGGAACAAACGCCTTCTTCAGCTCATAGGCAACGGGTACGCCGAAAATAAATCCGCGCGACTCGGGTCCTACAACAACATCAAAATCAACGCCCTTCAGCATATCGATGATTCCGTCGATGGATACCTGCAGTCCGTCGGGGTCCTGCAGTACGCTCGTTACATCGCGGAACATGATCCCGGGCTCGGGGAAATCGGGTATTGTTCTTACATAATCTTCAGCTTTCTTTAACATATTCTTTCTCTCCAATCTTATATGTTTTTGCCAAAACGTTGTCATTCAACGGTTGAAAATTTAAATTTCGTAACGGTCTTAAAGGTCTCGCCTGCCTTCAGAACAGGGCTCTTGAAGGAAGGAATGTTGACCGCGTTCGGGAAGAACTGTGTCTCAAGGCATATCGCGCAGCGCTTTCCGTATGACGCGCCGCCCTTACCTGTCTGGGGCGAGATGAAATTACCGGCGTAGAACTGAACGCCGGGCAGATCCGTATAAACGGACATCCTTCTGCCGGAACGCTCATCCGTGAGTACCGCGATCTGCTCGGGCTTTGTTCCCGAAGTATCGACCGCCCAGTTGTGATCGTAGCCGCCGGCCAGCTTGAGCTGCTCGTGCTGATTATCGATACGGTCGCCGATCCTGGTAGGCTGTGTAAAATCAAAAGGAGTTCCCGCTACGGTCGCAACCTCTCCCGTCGGAATGCTTCCGGGGAAAGTGGGCGTATAGTGTGTGGCGTTCAGCCAGAGCTTCTGATCCATCGCGGCCGCAGTGCCTGCGGTATGTCCGGCAAGATTGAAATAGCTGTGGTTGGTCAGATTGAATACGGTATCTGCGTCGGTCTTGCCCTCGTATTCGATCTCAAGCGCGCTGCACTCGGTAACGCGGAAAGTGACCGATGTGGTAAGATTGCCGGGGAATCCCTGATCTCCGTCAGGGGAGAAAAGCGTAAGCGTAACGGAATTGTCCGCCTCGTTCACTGTTCCCTTGAACATCTTTTTATTGAAGCACTCCTCGAAATTGCTGTGGAGATTGTTCTCTCCGTCGCTCTTCTCGAGATTGTATGTAACGCCGTTAAGGGTAAAACGCGCGCCTGCGATGCGGTTTGCATTTCTTCCGATCGTGCTGCCGAAGAAGCAGGGGTTATACGCATATCCCTTTACATCGTCGAAGCCGAGTACCACGTCGTCAAACTTGCCGTCCCTGTCGGGAACAAGAATGGACACGATATTCGCTCCGAAGTCAATGACGCCTACGGTCATGCCCGATGAGTTGCTGATCTTATAGAGAGTAACCTGCTCTCCCTTGCTGGTCTGTCCAAATGATTCGGTCTTAATTGCCATAAGTCTTAATCTCCGTTCCTATTGCTAAAAACACGCAGGGGCAACAACTGCCCCACTAAATTATTATACCCTACCGATGAATAAAAGTACAGTTTTTTTGTCGATTTAAGTTGACTTGAACGTTTCAGCGCATTAACATAGTGAAGAACACTTTATTAAGGAGGAACAGACAATGGCATTATCAAAAGATACTATCTGTCTGACCGGCGGATGGGAGCCTCATCAGGGAGAGCCCAGACAGGTACCGGTTTATCAGAGCACCACATTCAGATATGACACGAGCGACGCGATGGGCAAGCTCTTCGACCTTGAAGCGAGCGGCTATTTCTATACCAGACTTCAGAATCCCACGAACGATTACGTGGCCAAAAAGATCTGCGAACTCGAGGGCGGTTACGCGGCAATGCTCACCAGCTCGGGACAGGCGGCAAACTTCTACGCCGTATTCAATATCTGCGAGTGCGGCGATCATTTTATCGCCTCCTCTTCGATCTACGGCGGAACCTTCAATCTCT
>CAMZAI010000191.1 GCA_947304065.1 uncultured Clostridia bacterium
CTGCATTTTTAATTTACTTTTAATGTTCCGTAAAAGACCTTTTAAGAATGACCCTGTATATTGATACTTGTCACGAGGCCAATGACACAGAACACAAAAACAAATATCAAAAATACAGACAAAGAAAGGTTGGAAAATAATATGGAAATGTTCGAAAAGGTTGATGCATTAAGACAGAGAGCAAACGTAGGTTATGAGGAAGCAAAGAACGCACTTGAGAGAAGCAACGGCGATGTGCTTGAGGCTATGATCCTCCTTGAGCGTGAGGGCAGGACCGGCAGCGCAGGTTATCAGAATTTCAATGCAGGCTGCGCAGCAGAGACAAAGTGCAACAAGGGCGACGGCAAGAGCATCGGTGAGAAGTTCAAGTCTCTTATCCACAAGAGCACCGTTAACTACCTTGTTATCGACCGCAAGGATGAGAGAATCTTGAGAGTTCCCGTTCTTGCAATGATCCTTCTTCTTATCTTTATTTTCCCCGCAACAGTATGCGCACTGGTTGTATCGCTGTTCCTTGACTGCAAGTATTCCTTCGAAGGTGCGGACGAGATGAAGACCGCCAACGAAGTATTCGGCAAGGCTGGCGACATCGCAGACCAGGTTAAGGAAAAGGTCGTTTCCGAGTACAACGCTCTGTAATTATTTGATCGTTATAATATTAAAACCCGCGGTATAAGCCGCGGGTTTTTTGTGCTATAATCAGATACGGAAAATGAAAAAAATACAGAGGAGCAAAAGCCATGTTCAGCTGCAATTATAAGAAACTCAGACTGTCATTCAACGAATTCCACGACCTTGTGAAAAAGGATATGCCCAATCACGGCGAATTCTGCCTTATTGAACTGAAGGACGGAAGCTATACCGGCGGCGAATGGTGGCCGAACAGCAGCAATGCGAAGAGTAAGACCGTGCAGGGGAAATTCATCAGGGGCACGGGGGATTCGATCGGGGCGGAAGAAGTGGCAAAGTGGCATTCCCTTGATCGATACGATCTTTCGGCGTCCCTCGAGAGCGATGAGTTCAACTGGATAAATCTCGGAGTGGAAGGAGAGGGCATATATTCGGTACAGTTCAAGGATTTTAAGTCATTTAAGGACGGGGACTTTCCGAAAAAGGAACGGTACTGCCTTCTGATCATGACGGACGGAGGCCTGGGGGCCGGAAGATGGAGCCCCTTAAGGAACGGCGGAGGAACCTTTATCTACGCACCGGCTCTCGCCCAGCACAGTCAGGACAAGGTATGGGCGTGGACGGAGCTGTCCCCGGATGAGTGCTCCCTGATGGAAGAAGAGAGGGAAAGGGAGAAGGCGCACGAAGAGGAACTGAACAAAAATCCCTCGACCGATCCGGAACTGTTCAAGTACGGGACGGATATCGGCGTATATTATGACAAAGCGCTCGAAAAGCTCCGCGAGAAGTATTACTGGGCGTCCCTTGCGCAGATGAAGAAGAGACCGGTATGGCAGATCGTACCGCTCCACGGGAAATATGTATTCGGCCTCGTAAACGACGCCTTTTTCGGTGAGAAGACGATCACGGAATGGACGGACGGAAAAACTGCCGACGAGTTCATTGATTTCCTCTGCAAGGACGCGGAAGAGACCGTGCAGCGATCCAACCCCGAAGAGAAGTTCAAGTTTGGCCTCGATGTGGAAGTCTACCTCGAAAAGGCCTTTGAGAGCGTTAAAAAGGACTACCGCTGGATCACCAGGGAAATGATGGATAAGCACTACCGCTACAAGATCAAAAAGATCGACGGCGACTGGGAATATGTAAAGGCGTTCGGCAAGGATAAGAAATATTATCTCTTTGACCAGCCTTCCGCGGAGAAGTTCATAGAAAACGTCGAGTATGATTATCAGAACGCCGCGCTTCAGGAGAATTCCGTCGTGAAAGAGTACCAGCCTCCGTTCGGGGCAGTCGACCTGTGCGGATGGGGTCTGGAAAGGTACGTGTTCTCAAAGCTGCAGTCGGGCGATTACAAGGTATATGTCCAGGCCGGAGACAGGGTGACCGGCGGCGGAAGGGAGTTCTTCATCACGCCGTACTGCTTCGAGGCAAAGACTTACGGGGAGTTCCTGGACCGGTATCTCGAGATAGTCCCGGGAGGCAGTTTCGGACTGCACAAACAGGACCTTCTCCCGAATAAGGAGCTTAAAGAATTCCTCGGATATTAATAAAGATTTAATAGGGATGTCACGGAATATTACTTTCGTGGCATCCTCTTTTTGTGGTATACTATAAAAGGCAAATTACGGGCGATTTGTGAGTCTGTATCATGCGTAAAGGGGTATGTATGAAGAAGATAGCTTTGATTACTGACGGATGGCGAAGATATGTGACATACGCGTGGGTAGTGGGGATCACGCAGCGCGCCAGACAGCTGGGCGTGGACATCTGCCTCTACACCTTCAATACCAACGGCAACTTAAGCCACGATAAGAAGTACAACGAGGGCGAATATTCGCTCTACGACCAGATCGATTTCAGCGTGTTTGACGGGATAGTGTTCGACTGCTCGAATACTGAGGACCCCGAGGTCATCGCCGCAACGGTGGAGAAGCTGAAGGCTTCGAAGGTGCCTGTTGTGAGCATTTCCTATTATGTCGAAGGATTCCATTATGTCGGCAATGACAACAAAAACCTCATCAAGGCCATGATAAGGCATATGTATGAGGAGCACGGCTGCCTGAACATGGTATTTGCCGGAGGCCCCGAGTACAACTATGAGAATATCCAGCGTTTTGAGGCTTTCTGCGAGACCATGCAGGAGATAGGCCTCCCCATTTCCGAAGAATCATATATGTTCGGGGATTATGACTGCGACACCGGTATCCGCTATTTCCGTGAGTGGATCGAGGCCGGGAAGGCGCTCCCCGACGCCTTTATATGCGCAAATGACAATATAGCCGCGGGCCTGTGCAAAGAGGCGATGAGGCTGGGCTATGAGATACCCAAGGATTTCCGTGTCACAGGCTTTGACAATCTCGACAAGGCCGCCTATTACAAGCCGCAGATCGCGAGCATAAACCATAACCGCGGTACGCTCGGAAACCGTGCTTTTGATGTGCTGAACGCTCTTATGAACCATGAGAAGGTGGATATCTTCACCTACATGCACAGCGAGATAGTGCCTGCCGAGACCTGCGGATGTCCCAATACCGGTCTGGTGGATTACCGTGATTACGCGAAGTGGCAGATCGACGCGAGAGTGGACAGCGACCGCCACGAGGAATACATCCTGGAGCTCGAGAAGCGTTTCGCGGAATGCAGCAACATCAGCGGACTGTTCGAGAGCTTTGCGGGATTTATCAGGAACCTGGACTGTGCGGGCCTGTTCATCTGCGTGGACAAAGCGCTGATCGAGGCCATGCCCGAGAGCAGATTCTCGGTGGATAAGCTCGACCGTGAATCGCTGGTCGTAGTGGCGGGAGAGGACCACGGCAAGCGTCTGTATTCGGTAAGGAATATCAAGGATGTCAAGGACTACCTCGCATCGGCCGAAAAATCGAGGGATTACATGTTCTTCCCGATCCATTTCCGTAACAGGAGAGTCGGTACGACCATTCTTATCGAGCCTGATTTCCTGTACGATTATCCGCTGTTCTATGATGCGCACCATACATTCATCGACAGACTGGAGAACCTCTTTACCCAGACACAGCTGGAGAACGCGGCTGCGAGGATGAAGGGTCTCTATAACCGCGATGTTCTGACAGGTCTGTACAACAGAATTACATATAACGAGATGATCGTGCCGAAGTTCGATGTTTACCGCAGGGAAGGCATTATCTGCGCGATGTGCTTCTTCGACGTCGATCATTTCAAGAAGATAAACGACAGCTACGGACACGATTTCGGCGACAAAGTCCTGCTGATGATCGCGCAGGCGATAAAGCTCAACAAGCCCCGCGATTCCTATGCATACCGTTTCGGCGGAGACGAATTTGTCGTATTCATTCCGTACGCGACCGAAGAGAAGGTTAACAGGTTCATTTCTCGCGTTCACGATGTCCTTACCGAGCGCAATATCGAGGTCAGCAGCGGCGTGATCTATACGGATCCCAATTCCGACAGCACGTCCGACGATTACCTCGTAATGGCCGACAAGCACATGTATGAGGTAAAGCGCGCCCGCAAGTCCGAGATGGGCGAGAAGCCCGAGGTCGACAGGCCGTTTGAAAAGCGCCGCTTCTTTAAGGGCGCCGACATTTCGAGCGTGCCCGAGAAGGAAGAAAAGGGCTTTGTATTCAAGGACATGGACGGCACGGTAAAAGATCCGATGGAGCTCCTCGAAGAATACGGCCTCAATTCCGTACGCCTCCGCATCTGGAACGATCCTTCGAAGGTGAAGGAAGCGGGCGGATACTGCGATCTTAAGCATACCGTTGCGATGGCGCGCAGGATAAAGGAACGCAACATGCACTTTATCCTGGACTTCCATTATTCGGATTACTGGGCCGATCCCGGACAGCAGAGAAAGCCCGCGGCGTGGGAAGGCCTGGACTTTGGGCAGCTTACAAAGGCCGTATATGATTATACGCATGACGTTCTCGTCGAGCTGTCAAAGAACGACGCCCTGCCCGATATGGTGCAGGTCGGCAATGAAGTAAGGAGCGGAATACTCTTCCCCGACGGCGC
>CAMZAI010000192.1 GCA_947304065.1 uncultured Clostridia bacterium
TCGCCGGCGCCCAGCATAGGGCCGACCACTATTCCCACGGAATATCCGAGTGAAAGATAAACTACATTGAGCAGATTCGTGATCGTCGTGGCAATGTTTATGGCCGCGACAACCTCAAGTCCACGCGTCGAGTAGCACTGCGTGAGCATCGCTATTCCGGCCGACCAGAGCGTCTCGTTCACGATCAGCGGGAAGCCCTTTATCGCCACCTGTTTGAGCAGTGCGGCGGGTACGCGCAGGCTCCGATAAGCGCCCCTGATGTATTCGTATTTCTTCGCATGGAAATGTGTCCACAGGATAACGATCGCCATCTCAACGTATCGGGAAATGACCGTCGCCAGCGCCGCGCCTTCGACGCCCAGCTCGGGGAAGCCCCAGTGTCCGAATATCAGGAGCCAGTTGAGGCCGAGGTTCGTTACCACAGCCACAACTCCGGCTATCATCGGTATCTTCGTGTCGCCCATTTCCTTCTGCATGCTCGCATAGATCTGCGAAAATGCGAGCGGAAGCAGGCCCCACAGCATGATATACATGTATTTCTTTCCGAATTCAAAGGTCGCGGCAATATCGCCCTCGCTGCCTTCGCCGGTCAGGTAGTAGTTGATCAGAGTATTGCCCGCGATGATAAATACCGCGATCGCGAGCAGGCTGATCGTAACGCAGATGATTAGCTTGAGCCTGAAGGAATTCCTCATTCCTTCCCAGTCCCTGCGTCCGTAATACTGGGCGCCGAAAATTCCCACGCCCGAAACCGCGCCGAACAGACAGAGCGAGTACACAAACATCAGCTGGTTCACTATCGCGACGCCGGACATCTGCTCCGTTCCGAGCTGTCCGACCATGATATTGTCCAGGAAGCTCACGAAGTTCGTGATGCCGTTCTGGATCATCATGGGTACTGCGATACCGAGTACCATTGCGTAAAAAGTCTTATCACCTATAAACCTAAAAAGGCCCTTTCGGCGTGCTGCCGTTTCCATAAAAATACTCCGATCAAAATAATTTAAGGAGAATTACGATGCCAAATCTTCGTCAAACTTGAATTGAGACATATATAACTCGTAATACGCTCCGCGAAGAGCCATGAGTTCATCCGCTGTTCCCACTTCCTTGATGCCGCCGTCATCGATCACGAAGATCTTGTCGGCGTTGCGGATCGTTGAAAGACGGTGTGCGATAACAAAAGAGGTTCTGCCGCGCAGGATCGCCTCAATGCCCTTCTGAACAAGAATCTCGGTATGCGTATCGATGCTCGAGGTCGCCTCGTCGAGGATCAGGATCTTCGGGTTCGAGATCATCGTTCTCGCGAATGCGATGAGCTGACGCTCGCCGGCGCTCATTCCCGCGCCGCGCTCCGCGATCTCGGTATCGTAGCCCTTTTCGAGCTTCATTATGAAATCGTGCGCATTGACAGCCTTTGCAGCAGCCTCGATCTCCTCATCGGTAGCATCCAGCCTGCCGTAGCGGATATTCTCCCGGATGGTACCCGTGAAGAGGAAATTCTCCTGCGTCATTACGCCGAGCTGCTTTCTGAGGCTCTCGATCGTTACTTCGCGGATGTCGTATCCGTCGATCAGTATTCTTCCTTCCTGTACATCATAAAATCTCGAGATGAGATTTACAATAGTTGATTTTCCCGCGCCGGTCGGTCCCACGAGTGCGATCATCTCTCCGGGCTTCACGCGGAAGCTTACGTCCGAGAGTACGTCGGGATCGTCGTCGTAGTGGAAGCTTACATGCTCAAAATCAACCGCGCCCTTAACCTCGGGCAGGTCGCATTCGGCTCTCTCATCGGTGATCTCGGGCTCGGTGTCGAGGACTTCGAAGATTCGCTCCGCACCCGCGACATTGGTCACGAGCTGGTTGTAGAGGTTGCTCAGATGCATAACCGGCATCCAGAACATTCCAACATACGACGCAAAAGCGACGAGGGTTCCGACCTGTACATTCTCTATGCCGAGCACCTTTACGCCCACATAATACATGGCGATCAGGCCCACAGCCCAGCAGATATCGGTTACGGGACCGAACAGATCGGCCCAGCGCACCGCTGTCACGAAGCTTGAGTTATGCTCTTCAACCAGGCCGTTGAAGGTAGCCTGAGTCTCCTTCTCGGCGTTGAAGCTCTGGACGATCTTGATGCCCGCCACATCCTCGTGGATGAACGCGTTCAGGTTGGAATTCTTCTTTCTGAAGTCCTGCCAGCCCTTGTGCGCACGGGTCTGTACCGTCCAGATCCCCGCGATCATGATGGGCAGGCTCCAGAGCGAGGCAAGGCCCAATCTCCAATCCTTCATCATCATGATGATAACTACCGCGATCAGCGTTACGGCGTCGGGGATCAGCGTCGTTACGCTGTTTGAGAGCACGTCCTTCATGGAATTGACATCGCCCATGATCCTCGAGAGGATCTTACCTGTGGGACGGCTGTCAAAGAAGCCGAAGCCCAGCGTCTGGATATGCTCGTAAAGCTGCTTGCGGACCTTCGCGAGTACGTCGTTCGACATCTTTGCCATCAGGTACATACGTGCCTTGACTAAGAACACGAGCACCAGATTAAGGCCGATGCCGACGCATCCGAGGATTATCAGTCCGCGGGTGTCGCGGTTCGCAATGTGTACGTTTATTGCCCGCTCAATGATAAGCGGATTTATGATCGATATCGTGGTCGCTCCCGCCATTATCAGGAAAACAACGGCGATCAGGCCACGGTAATCGAGCAGGTACGAGAACAGGCGCATCAGCGTCTTCCACTTGGAAACGGAGCTGACCTGCTCGTCCTGTTTTGTAGCGTTTCTGGCCATTTTTCATCACTTCCTTCTTTTTACGCATCTCGCGAGCAAGCTGAGGGCTCTCGCTTATCACGCGCTCTGTCCTTCAGCGCAGTCCAGAACCTCGCCGTACTGCGCAAGATATGTATTGTAATAATATCCGCCCTGTGCCATCAGCGCATCGTGATCTCCGCGCTCGAGCACTTTTCCGCCCTCGAGTACGATGATCTCTTCGGCGCGGCGTACCGCCGATATTCTGTGTGCGACGATGATCTTCGTCATGTCGCCCATTGCGCCGATATTCTTCTGTACCTGATGCTCGGTCTCCATGTCGAGCGCAGAGGTCGAATCGTCGAGTATCAGCAGGGGCGCGTGCTTCGCAAATGCGCGTGCCATACTGATCCTCTGCTTCTGACCGCCGGAGAGGCCGACGCCTCTTTCTCCGATGACCGTTTCGCGGCCTTCCTCGAGGTCGGTCACGAATTCCGTCGCGCAGGATGCATCAAGTGCATTGTCAATATCTTCATCCGTAATTACGTCCTTGCTGCCGAGACGTACGTTCTCCGCAATAGTGTCGGAAAACAGGAATACGTCCTGCATAACGACCGCAGCGGCTCTGCGGACCGTCTCAAAGGGCAGTTCCTTAATATCGATTCCGTTCAGCCTTACGGTGCCTTCCACGGGATCGTAGAAGCGCATGATCAGGTTGATGATCGAGGTCTTGCCGGAGCCTGTAGCTCCCATGATGCCGAGCGTCTTGCCGGCTTCAAGCTTGAACGAGATGTCCTTTAAGATCTCCTTGTCTCCGATCGTGAGGCTCACATGGTCAAATTCCAGCGACTTGAACTCGAAGTCCTCTCCGGTTCCCTCGGGAGCCACGATAGAGGGCTTCTCGGCAAATATCTTGTCGATCTTCTTCTTCGACGCGAACGCCGAAGCGATCGAGTTTGCGATCCATCCGAGCATTTCCATGGGCCATACCGCATTCTCACAGTATGCGACGAACGCGGAGAGCTCACCGAGAGTGATCTCTTCCCTGATCACAAGCACGCCTCCGAAGAGGATCGCCGTGATGGGAAGCATCCTCGATACCATGGCAAAGATGGGATCGTAGCGTACCCACTCCATCGACATCTTCATGTTGAGGTCGTAATAGGTTTTGTTGTGTCCGAGGAACTTTCCGATCTCGAACTTCTCACGTGCGAAGGCCTTTACCACGCGTACTCCCGCGAGGTTCTCCTCCGCTACGGTATTCATCTTCGCATTTTCTTCGCTGATATCGTCATAGACCTTGTCCAGCTTCTTCTCAAGGATGATCGCCAGCACGCCGCAGATCGGCAGCGCAACCACCGGGAAGAGCGTGAGCTTCCAGCTGATCCTGAACATGAAGTACAGCACCATCGCCGTATGCAGCACGATCTGGATCGCGAGCATACCGATGTAGCCGAATGCCGCCTGTACCTGCTCCACGTCACTGGTCACACGGGACATGATCTCGCCCGTATTGGTCCTGTCAAAGAAATCTACTCCGAGCTTCTGGATGTGCTCCATCAGCTTCTTTCTGAGATCCGAGCCCGCGCGGAAGCTGACCTTGTCAAAGGTGTACTCCCTGCCGTAGCCCGCGATCACGCGTCCTACGCCCACTACCAGCAGAATGACGAGCAGCTTTACGAGCAGTCCCACATTTCCGCCTCTGATAACATCGTCGACCAGACTCTTCGCCACCTGAGGCGATACCATGTCCAGTCCTTCATAAACAAACAGGCAAATTATCGCGAATAAATAATAATGCCAGTATTTCTTTAATTCCTTACCTAACTTCATTTTGTTTTATCACTTCCGTTCCTATATCTCCCATCCCCGGA
>CAMZAI010000193.1 GCA_947304065.1 uncultured Clostridia bacterium
CCGGAATGTTTATCAGTGACAGATATGAGATCATTGACAAAGTCGGATCCGGCGGAATGGCAGACGTATACAAGGCCAAATGTCACAGGCTGAACAGATACGTTGCCATCAAAATCCTTAAGTCCGAATTCTCTTCGGACCAGAACTTTGTACAGAAATTCAGGGCGGAAGCGCAGTCGGTAGCGGGACTTTCACATCCCAACATCGTCAGCGTTTACGACGTAGGCGACGACGACGGACTTCATTACATCGTAATGGAGCTCGTTGAGGGCATTACCTTAAAGAAGTTCATTGAAAGAAAGGGCAAGCTCGACGTCAAGGAGACCGTAGGCATCGCGATCCAGATCGCGCAGGCTATGGAAGCCGCTCACGCGCACCATATCGTTCACAGGGACATTAAGCCGCAGAACATCATTATTTCCAGGGAAGGAAAGGTTAAGGTAGCCGATTTCGGTATCGCGAAGGCTGCCACCTCGAATACCATTTCCCAGAACGCTCTCGGTTCGGTGCATTACCTTTCGCCCGAGCAGGCGAGGGGCGGATATTCGGATGAGCGAAGCGATATCTACTCACTCGGTATCACCCTCTACGAGATGCTCACGGGACAGGTTCCCTTCGCGGGAGACAATTCCGTATCGGTTGCGCTGCTCCATATCCAGAGCGAGGCTACTCCGGTACAGCAGCTGAATCCCGACGTTCCGACCAGTGTCGACAGGATCGTGCAGAAATGTATGCAGAAGAAGCCCGAGCGCCGTTACCAGAACGCTTCGGAGCTTATCCGCGACCTGAAGAGATCGATCATCAACCCCGACGGGGATTATGTTAATATCGCGAGCAACGCCGTTGTTTCGAATTCTCCCACGAGGATCAGGACGGAGGAGGAGCTTGTTGCGGTCAAGTCCGCAGCGAAGTCTCCGGTCGTTCATTTTGACAACAGCACGGGCAGCGTATCTTCGCCCGACCAGAGACAGAGCCGTCACGTGAAGAAAGAGGCCGAGGAGCTCGATTCCATGGACTCCACGCTCGAGAAGGTCCTGACCGTGGTCAGCGTTATTTTCGCGGTTGCGCTCATTTGCGTTATCTTTTATCTGCTCTGGCAGTTCTTCTTCAACGGGAAGAATCCGGACGATCCCGGAAATTCGACTGTCACTACCACGCAGGCGCCTACTAATTCGGCGTCAAAGATAACACCTACTTCGACACCTACTCCCAGCCCTTCGCCCGCGCCTATAAATCCCGAGGACGAGACCTTCAGGATGCCTCAGGTTTGCGGACTTACGGTAGAAGATGCGATCTCGCTGCTGAAGAAATACAGCGAGGATCTTTCCATTACTTACACGGAAGAGGATTTCAGCGACGAGTATCCTCAGGGTACGGTTTGCAAGCAGTATCCTCCGGTAGATATCCAGGTAGACAAAAAGACCGGCACCGTTAACCTTACGATCAGCGCCGGCAAGGAGCTCGTACAGCTCACGGACGTTACGAACAGGGAATACAATTCTGCGAAGGCACTGCTTGAAGCTTATGACTTCTCGGTTGTTCCTCTGTATGAATACTCCGACACCATCGAGGAAGGCAAGGTTATCAGGACCGAGCCCGAGGCTCTCAGCATGGTTGAGAAGGAGACCGAAGTTATCGTTTATATCAGCCAGGGTTCCGAGACAAAGACCATTGCGGTTCCGAAAATTGTCGGCTATACAAAGGCTCAGGCTCAGGATATCCTGACCAACGCCGGTCTTGTTCCCGGCAAGGCTTCAAAGGTTTACTCGGATGAATATGCTTCCGGCATAGTTTGCGCGCAGGATATTCCCGCGAACACGCTTGTCGAGGAGGGCACCACGGTTAAGTTCTCTATCAGTAAGGGACCCAAGTCTTCGGGCGGCGACGATTCGGGAGATTCGGGAGATTCCGGGGATTCGGGCGATTCCGGCGAGGGCGGAGGCCCTGTCGGCTGAGCACGGATAAATTGAAACTTAAAGGGCTATTCTACTATGATTTCGGCAGGTAGCCCTTTATTATTCGTTTTGGATATTTGATTAAGAGGGTTTGATGCAGGGAAAGATCATTAAAGGAATTGCGGGATTTTATTATGTCGATACCGGCGCCGACGGCCTGTATACATGCAGGGCCAAAGGCGTTTTCCGCAATGAGAAGATCACGCCGCTCGTCGGAGACAATGTCGTGATCGAAATCACTTCGGAAGAGAAAAAAGAGGGCAATATCGTCGACATCCTTGAACGAAGCAATTCGCTGATCCGTCCCGCGGCGGCCAATGTAGACCAGGCTCTTGTGGTCTTTGCGGCTGCGAAGCCCGACCCGAACTTCAACCTGCTCGACAGATTCCTCGTGATGATGCAGAAACAGGGGATACATACCGTTGTTGCTTTTAACAAGACCGATATCGTCGGCGATTCGGATATAGAGAGACTGAAGAACGCATACGAGCTCTGCGGGCACGAGCTGTTGTTTATAAGCGTGCGCGAACAGGTTGGCATAGATGCGATCAGGAATGTGCTGAAGGGTAAGACGACGGTTCTTGCGGGCCCTTCAGGCGTGGGCAAATCCTCGCTGATGAATCTTCTGGCTCCCGAAGCCAACATGGTCACGGGCGAGCTTTCAAAGAAGATCGACAGGGGCAAACAGACCACGAGACATACCGAGCTGATCCGCATCGCGGAAGGGACCTATCTTTGCGATACTCCCGGATTTACGTCGCTTTATGTGACGGATATCGCGAAGGACGAGCTGAGAGACTATTTTGTTGAATTCAATGCATACAGGGACAGCTGCAGGTTCGATACCTGCAGGCACATAAAGGAGCCCGGCTGTGCCGTCAAAGCGGCGCTCGAAGCAGGGAATATCAGCCGGATCCGTTATGAGAATTACTGTATGATGTTTAATGAGCTTGAGAAGCAGGAAAAGCGAAAATATTGACGAGAGGCGGGCTTAAGACATGGAATACAAATTGGCGCCTTCCATACTTGCGGCCGATTTCATGCGGCTGGGCGAGCAGATCGACGCGATAGCGAAAGCCGGCGCGCAGTACGTTCATTACGATGTGATGGACGGGATTTATGTGCCGAGCATTTCCTTCGGACTTCCTGTGCTGAAGAGCGTCAGGAAGGGTACGGATCTGTTTCTCGACTGTCATCTGATGATCATGGATCCGGACCGCTATATCGATGAATTTGCCGACTGCGGAGCGGATTCCGTTACCGTGCACGTTGAGGCCTGCCATGACGTGGGAGTCGCGGAAACGCTGCAGCATATAAAGAGACGTGGCTTAAAGTGCGGCCTTACGCTCAATCCCCGCACGCCGATAGGAGCGCTGGCTCCGTATCTGGGCATGGTGGACATGGTGCTCGTGATGTCGGTGGAACCCGGATTTGGCGGACAGAAGCTCCTTGAGAGCACATATGAGAAGCTTGCTGAGCTCAAAGCGCTTAAGGAGCGGGGCGGATATGATTTCGACATCGAGGTCGACGGAGGAGTGACAAAGGATAATCTGGCGTCTCTCATTAGGGCCGGAGTTAACGTTATCGTCTCGGGAAGCAGCATTTTCAAGGGCGATATTGATGCAAATGTTAAGGATTTCTTTGCGATAATCGCTGAGAACGCCTGATAAAAGGGGTTTGCGTATGAATGTTTCGGATATGAAGATAGGTACGCTGCTGGAGATCTATATTCGGCGCGACGGTTACAATTACAAGGTCGTAAGCAAGGTCGAATATGTCGATGAGCAGCGCGTCGGCGTAACGCCGATCGCGAGCAGGACAAGGCTGTTCCGTTTCAAGAGTTCGGATGTGGTGGACATCGTTTACCGCGTTGACGACAAGAGCTGGAGATGGACGAAGGTCAAGGCCGGGATCGCGACGCTGAAGGACGGCTCGAAGCTTCATGTGTTCGTGCCCGAAAATCCCGCCGAGGCTTATAATAAGCGTACGTCATACAGGCTTCCGATGAGCCGCGACATTATGATGACTTACGAAGTTATGCAGGTCCCCGATATCGACGACGCCGAGAAAGCGAAGAACGGCAGGACTCCCGATCTTGCGCTCGACAAGACATTGTATGAGATCAGCGAGAGCTACAAGGAGTTTTCCTGCAGGGCGTACCTGCGCGATATAAGCGAGGGCGGCGCATCGGTCTACGCCAATGTGGAGCTTAAGAAGGGCGATATCGTGAATTTTGAGCTTCCGTACGGCGAGGAGACTGTAAGATGCAGAGCTATCGTTGTGCGCAGGACCGCGGGCGACGAAAGATCGCTCTTCGCATATGGTTACGGTCTGACTTACATCGAGACCAGCAGCAACTACGTATATTATTTGTTCAGCGAGCAGAGAAAAATGCTCAGCGAGACGAAATTTGATTGATAGTAACTATTCGCAGTATACTCAATGTCGGTAGAACGCAAGCTTGCTTGCGATTCTGCCGACAAGGAGTATACTGTGAAGGCTGTACAACAGTCACGAGTAAACAGGAGCCGCTTTAGCGGCGTCGTTCGGCGAAGCCGAACGGTTTATGAGTGATCTGTGGTTCAGCCTGCGAATAGTTACGTAAGAAATATAGAAATACATTTAAGGAGAAAGAAACACCATGAAATTAGGAATCGTGGGACT
>CAMZAI010000194.1 GCA_947304065.1 uncultured Clostridia bacterium
AAGCCCGCAGCTAAGGCAGTGAAGGCTCCGGCGAAAAAGCCTGCAGCGAAGACCGCTGCGAAAGCAGAAAAGAAGCCCGCGAAAAAGGCGGCAAAGAAATGATATCAAGGCCCCACTGCACCCGCAGTGGGGCTCGCGATAAAGATTAAGGAAAGGGAAAGTAAGATCAGATTAGTTTATGGAGAGAGAGTTAACAGAGTATTTCGGAGAGTATACTTTCAACGAAGCCACCATGAAGAAGTATCTCTCCGCCGAGGTCTACGCCGCGCTGAAGCGCACGATAGATTCCGGCGAAGACTTAAGCCCCGAGGATGCGGAAGCCGTGGCCGCAGCCATGAAGACCTGGGCGATCGAACGCGGCGCCACTCATTTTACCCACTGGTTCCAGCCCATGACCGGCGTTACGGCCGAGAAGCATGATTCCTTCATCAGCCCCGTCGGCGACGGAAGTATCATCATGGAATTTTCGGGCAAGGAGCTCATAAAAGGCGAGTCTGACGCATCGAGCTTTCCCTCGGGCGGCCTGCGCGCGACCTTCGAGGCCAGAGGCTACACAGCCTGGGACTGCACATCGCCCGCATTTCTGCGCAAGAGCGATTCGGGCGTGACGCTCTGCATTCCGACTGCGTTCTGCTCCTACACGGGTGAGGCGCTCGACAAGAAGACGCCGCTGCTTCGTTCGATGGAAGCTATCAGCAAGCAGGCTGTGCGTGTGCTGCATCTGTTCGGAAAGAACGATGTGAAGCATGTCGATGTATGCGTCGGCGCCGAGCAGGAGTATTTCCTGATCGACCGCAGCAAATACCTGCAGAGAGACGACCTGATCTACAGCGGCAGGACACTTTTCGGAGCCATGCCCCCGAAGGGTCAGGAAATGGACGACCACTATTTCGGCGCGATCAAGGAGCGCATTTCCGCGTTCATGAGCGAGCTTGACGTGGAACTCTGGAAGCTCGGCATCTTAGCCAAGACCGAGCACAACGAGGCGGCTCCCGCGCAGCACGAGCTGGCTCCCATTTACAGTACCGTTAATATCGAGACCGACCACAATCAGCTTGTCATGGAGACGATGAAGAAGATCGCCGCCAGACACGGACTGACCTGCCTGCTCCATGAGAAGCCCTTCGCAGGCGTGAACGGCTCGGGTAAGCATAACAACTGGTCGCTGGTCACCGATACCGGCGAGAACCTCATGAAGCCCGGCAAGAATCCTCATGAGAACCTGCAGTTCCTGCTCATTACCGCGGCAGTCATCCGCGCGGTGGACGAGCACGCGGAGCTTCTGCGCATGGCGGCTTCCTGTCCCGGCAACGATCAGAGACTCGGCGCTTCGGAGGCGCCTCCGGCGATCGTTTCGATCTTCCTCGGCGCACAGCTTGAGGACATTTACGCACAGTTCGCGGCCAACGGCAGGGCGATCAGCTCGAAGAAGCGTGAGAACCTCAGCATGGGCGTTAACTCGATCCCTTCGATCAAAAAGGACGTTACGGACCGCAACCGTACATCGACCTTCGCCTTTACCGGCAATAAGTTCGAACTGCGTATGGTAGGATCTTCGATGTCGATCGCGGATCCCAATACCGTGCTCAATACGATCGTTGCGGACGCTCTCTGCGATATGGCGGATGAGCTTGAGAAGTCCACAGATTTCGAGAACGATGTATGCGCACTTATCAGCAGGACGATAAACGAGCATAAGCGCGTGGTATTCGCGGGCGACGGATATGCGAACGAATGGAAGACCGAGGCCGCAAAGCGCGGACTTCCGAACAAAGAATCCTTTGTCGATGCGATCGAGGCCCTGAAATTCGACAATACTGTCCGGGTGTTCGAGAAGCATAAGGTGCTCTCGCGTACCGAGCTTGAGTCCCGCGCGGAGATCAATTACGAGATCTATGCGAAGACGATAAACATTGAGGCCAGAACAATGGCCGAGATGGCTTCCCGTAAGTTCCTGCCCGCCACCATCCGCTATATCAGGCGTCTGGGCGAGGCGATAAACGAGGTCAATCAGGCAGTCGGAAGCGAGTATTCAGCGACCGAAGCCGAGATACTGAAGGAGTGCTCGCAGCATCTTGCAGATGCGAATGCGGCTTACAAGAAGCTGGTTGCCGAGATCGGGATCGCGGCAGGCATTTCCGATACCTGTGAGAAGGCGATGTATTTCCGCAAGACCGTGGTAAAGACCATGGAAGCGCTGCGCAAGCCCATCGACCAGCTCGAGCTCATCGTCGACGACAGACTCTGGCCCGTTCCGACATACGGCGAGCTGATATTCGAAGTATGAGATAGTGTGCATAAAATAAAAGGTTCGTCATGATAAAGGGCGAACCTTTTTTGGAGGATAATATGATAAATGAAAGATGGGTTTTTCACGAAAATGCCGAGCCGCAGGACCAGGGGAACGGAGTGGTAAGAAGGGTTCTTGCGTACAACAAAGACCTCATGTGCGTCGAAAATTCCTTTGAAAAAGGTGCGGTCGGGGCGCTTCACCATCATCCGCACACCCAGATCACTTATGTGGTCAGCGGAGTATTCGAATTTGAGATAGACGGCGTCAAAAAGGTCGTAAAAGCAGGAGATACAATGCTCAAGATGAACGGAGTCGAGCACGGCTGCGTCTGTCTCGAGAAGGGGATCCTGCTGGATATCTTTAATCCGATGAGAGAAGATTTTGTATGAAGAATAAGGTGCCGGTCACCGCTTATAAGCGATGACCGGTATTTTTTTTACAAAAACTCTTGACATATGATCAAAATGATTATATGATACAGACAACGGAGATATAATCACAATGATTATAAGAGAAGGCATAAATGCAAATTTATAAAATCAGCAGAAGGGAGCGCTGCTTATGGACAGAAAGATCAGCAAGGAAGAGCGGGAGTTTTTAAACAATTACAGTCTCGCAAAATACGAAAGACCTTCGGTAGCCGCAGACATCGTTGTTTTCAGAATGGTCGAGAAGGATGAAGAGAACAAAAAGAAGACGAGACCCAAATGTCTGCAGATACTGCTGATAAAGCGGGCAAACTATCCGTTCAAAAACTATTGGACCCTGCCGGGCGGGTTTTGCAGACCGGATGAAAGAATAGAAGAGACTGCACGCAGAGAGCTGTTCGAAGAGACGAATGTGTCCGGCGTGGATATGAAGCTGATCGGAGTTTATTCGGAACCCGGACGGGATCCGAGAGGCTGGATCATCTCAAACACATATATGGTGCTCGTAAATCATCTGGACTGTGAACTGAGGACCGACAAAGAGGCCTGGGAGGCAAAGTGGTTTTCACTCGACGAGCTTGACGGCCTTGACATCGGATTCGATCACAGAACGATAATCCGTGAAGCGTTCCTGTCGTTAAAGGAATATGCATCATCTTACAGCAACAGGATATTCGATCTGCTGCCTCCGTCATTTACACTGGCAGAACTGCAGCTGGTGTACGAGGAGATACTGCAGTGCAATCTTACAAAGCAGAACTTCAGGCGAAAGATGATGGAGTTCGTGGAAGAAACCGATGAAGTTGAGACCGGATACAGTCACAGGAATTCTCAAAAATACAGAAGAAAGCATTAATGCGGGAGGTGCAATATGTTAAGACACACAAATTTTCAGGCAACAGAGTACGTTATCGTTACGGGAAGCAAGGGGAATATCAAAAGGAAAGGCTACGGGCTGGGATTCTTTTACAATGATGCGACAACCAGCATAAAGGTCATTCCTTCGACTGCATTTGACACATCTTATGTGTTCAATGACATTATCACGAAGGACTTTCAGAACATTTCCGTACAGGGAGACATTTCCTACGTGATCAGCGATTTTGAGACAGCTTCGGAAAAGACGGATTTCTCGTATCTGAACCGTCAGGGCTACGGCAGCAAATTAAACGAGGCACAGAGCAAGATGTCAAAGAGGATCATCGGCATCGTAAAGGCCGAGATCGCAAGATTTATGGCGGCTAAAGATATAAGATCCGCCATTCAGTCGCAGAACGAACTGGCGAAGGAACTGAATGAAGCGGTAAAGGCAAACGCCTACGTCAGGGAATTCGGACTCAGCATTATAAATATCTCGGTACTCGGGATATCTCCCCAGCCCAAGACACGCGAGGCACTCGAGGCTGCCACGAGAGAAGAGATCTTAAAGCAGCAGGATGACGCGATTTATAAGAGACGCAATTTCGCGATCGAGCAGGAGCGCAATATCAAGGAAAACGAGCTGAATACGGAGATCTCGATTGCCGAGAAGGAACGCGAGAAGGAAGAAAAAGCCATTGACGCGCAGATGTCGCTGCAGGAGAAAAATGCGGAAGCGCAGATGAAGAAACTCAGCGATGAGCATGAATTGCTGATGAAAGAGGTCGAGACGCATATGATCAGCGACAAGGCGCTCCATGAAAAGGAAATGGAAGCGCGTAAGTTCACACAGGAAGAGCAGGCTGTGGCAAATGAGACCAGACGATCCATGGCGGATACAAAGGCGTATGAGAGCGAGGTTCTCATGAAAGTATTCGAGAAGATCGACAAGGATGTGCTCACGGCGTTGCTTCTTTCCGGAATGGACAGCGGAAAGATGATCGCCAAGGCGTTCGG
>CAMZAI010000195.1 GCA_947304065.1 uncultured Clostridia bacterium
GGAGTGGGAGTGGCTGTAACCGTCTGAACGGGTGTGGGAGTGGCTGTAGCGGCGATGACGGGAGTGGGTGTAGGCCTGGGTGTGGGAGTAGGAGTTGCCTCGTCCTCGTCATCCTCCTCGGTGCCGTCGCCGTAATCGTCCGGGTCCTCATCATCCTCGTCCTCGTAGGCATCGCTGTCGCTGTCATCATCGGTATAGCTTTCGGGATCGTTGTAAACAAAGCCGTAGAAAGCCGAATAATCGGTGGCGGATGTCATCGTCATCCTGATGTAGTAAACATCATCGATATTGTAGAGCTGAAGCGGATAGACCTGTGTGAGCTTGCCCGATGAAAGCTTATAGAATGCGCAGTCGTCGGGATGCTCCTGGGCATCGAGCGGGAGAGGGAAGTATATCTCGAGCTTGCTCGAGGTGACCGAAACATCGTCGCCCTCTTCACTGTATTTGTAGAGGAATGTTTTCATGTAGCAGATGAAGTCCTCATTGTAATCGATATTGTTTTTGTCGAGCGCGGTCTTGAAGCTCTCTTCAGCGGCATCCTGATCAAAGTAGAGGTAATAATCCTCGACATTGCTGACCGATGAAGTGAACTTGGCATAGACGTCATCGCCGATCGGATCGGGGAAATTGTCGGTGTAGAGGTTATATTCCTCGTCGTCGATCGTGATCGAAGCCGCATTGGCGGCATTTGCGCCGACGGCGGGACGCAGCATCAGGCAGACTGCCAGAACTGCAGCCAGGGTAGTGATCATCAGAAATCTTTTTTTCATGTCCCAAGTCTCCGTTCCGTGCATGGATAACAGTGCACATTAGTGAATTAATTTGAGATACGCCGCGCGACCACAACAAAACGTCCGTCCTCAACCGAATATTCACAGGTCGAGAGCGTGATCAGATAGTCGCTGCTGACCGCTGTCGCCTCGATATCGTAGAGCGACATGCTGCGGATAGTATTGTAGTAGTTCTCGAACTCTTCGGGCGTGTCGGCCTGAATGAAATTATAGAATTTGAACGTATTCTCGCCGACATAGCTGACATTCGATTTGAACACGGCTATGATCTCGTACATAGCCTCCTCGTATATAGTATCAAATCGGATAAATTTGTGTTTTTCGTAATAGCTTTTGCTCTCGTATTTCAAAAGATCGGCAAACATCGCGCCGCTCTTCATATTATGACCGTAGATGATCAGGTTCGTGCTCGGGAGACGGGTGATGCAGCGGTTGTCCATAAAGGGAAGCCCGCTTTTTGTCTCTTCTTTGTAATAATTCCTGTGGAGATAATACTCCTCGTCATATACCGTTTGCATGACCGGATAATCGACATTTGTTCCGTCTATGCTGATCCAGCCGACTATGTCGGGGTTCATGTCGTAAAGTGTACGGTACTTATCAAGGACCTGTTTCTCCCCGGGAGACGCTGATGCACTTCCCTCATCGGATACGACGTATCTGCCTGTCTCGAAATCCTGCGTGAGCGTAACGGATGATTCTCCGACCATTTTTTTGAGCTTTGCGTTGTCCAGCGAATCCTCGTAGGCGTCGAGCGAATACAGGCTCAGACGGAGGGCGCAGACGATCAGTATAATAATGCTGACGACAATGATCAGCAATAAGACCAGCTTTCTGTTGGCTGCTTTATTTTCTGACATAATCATAAAACCTCATACTGCTTTAAGTGTACAATATCTTGTGGTGAAAGACAAGTATTCATACTAAATATTTCGCGATACAGTTACTATTCACAGCCTTTTCGCAAACCCCCAAAGATTAGCAAAAATTAGTATAATCATAGCAATAATTCCGCTTGACCGCCGCTTGTGCAGATTTTAAAATCAGAATAGAATAGCGGGCGAATGGGTTTTGCCCGACGATTTCATAAAAATACGGGAGGTATTTATGCAGATCAAAAGTGTTTTGGACAGTTCCTTTAAGAAATACGGCAGAGTCGTAAAAGGCATCGATTGCAGCAAGCTTCTTGAGGTGCTCGCAACAAAGCCCATGCCCGCTGACAGCGTGGTTTATGTACCCGGCGACGCGGATCTTGAGGCAGCTGCGGGCGGCATCGATTTTTCGACCAGCTTCCTCGGCGGACTTGAGGCCCAGATCGGCTACTGCAACGGCAATAACAAGCTTCTGAACGCGGTTGAGTACCATCGCTGCAGCGAGGTTAACATCGCGCTTTATGACACCATTCTCCTGATCGGAGATCAGAGAGATATTGAGGACGATTTCACCTATGATACCTCGAAGATCGAGGCTTACAAGGTTCCCGCGGGAGTTGCTGTTGAGCTTTACGCCACAACGCTTCATTACGCTCCCTGCAACGGCGTTCCCGAGGGCTTCAGAGTCATCGTTGTTCTTCCGAAGGGCACGAACTACGATATCAAGGATTTCCCGAACAAGACACCCGAAGACAGACTCCTTATGGCTCAGAACAAGTGGCTGATCGCTCACAAGGACGGCGGACAGGATCCCAGAGCGTTCATCGGACTTAAGGGAGAAAACGTTTCTATCTGATACGAATGAAAGGATGAAAAATTATGCTTTATATTGGCGTAGATCTCGGTACCTCCGCAGTGAAGCTCCTTCTGATGGAGGGCAGCGGCAGGATCGTTAAGATCGCTTCAAGAGAGTATCCTCTGTATTTCCCTCATCCCGGCTGGTCGGAGCAGAAGCCCGAGGACTGGTGGAGCAATGTGCTCGAGGGCATTAAGGAGCTGACCGCTGAGTGCGATAAGTCGCAGGTTGCCGGCATCAGCTTCGGCGGACAGATGCACGGACTTGTTATCCTCGATGAGAACGATAACGTTATCCGTCCCGCGATCCTCTGGAACGACGGACGTACCCAGAAGGAGACCGATTATCTCAATAATGTCATCGGCAAGGATAAACTTGTCGAGCTGACCGCGAACATCGCGTTCGCAGGTTTTACAGCACCGAAGATCCTCTGGGTTAAGGAAAACGAGCCCGAGAACTTCAAGAAGATCGCGAAGATCATGCTTCCGAAGGATTTCCTCGCTTACAAGATGTCCGGCACCTTCTGCACGGATGTGAGCGACGCTTCCGGTATGCTTCTTCTCGATGTTAAGAACAGAACCTGGTCAAAGGAGATGCTCGATATCTGCGGCGTAAGCGAAGCACAGATGCCGAAGCTCTTCGAGAGCTACGAGGTTGTCGGAACGCTTAAGCCCGATGTTGCCGCAGAGCTCGGTCTTTCAACGAATGTAAAGATCGTGGCCGGCGCTGGCGACAACGCCGCAGCTGCGGTAGGAACAGGAACCGTAGGCGACGGACGATGCAATATCAGCTTGGGTACCAGCGGAACCGTATTCATCTCGAGCAGGACCTTCGAGAAGAACGACAATCCCGCGATCCATCTGTTTGATCATGCCGACGGCACCTATCATCTGATGGGCTGCATGCTTTCGGCAGCATCCTGCAACAAGTGGTGGATGGAAGATATCATCGGCACAAAGGCTTTTGCGGATGAGCAGAAGGCCATCACCGACGACAAACTCGGCAATAACCACGTATACTTCCTGCCTTATCTCATGGGCGAGCGTTCACCTCACAACAATCCCGACGCCAGAGGCGCATTCATCGGAATGTCGATGGATTCGACCAGAGCCGATATGACTCAGGCGGTGCTCGAGGGCGTTGCGTTCGGTCTGCGCGACTCTGTTGAGGTTGCAAGAAAGCTCGGCATTAAGCTTGAGCGTACGAAGATCTGCGGCGGCGGAGCGAAGAGCCCGCTCTGGAAGAAGATCATCGCGAATGTCATGAACCTTAAGGTAGACGTTATCGAGTCCGAGGAAGGCCCCGGATACGGCGGAGCGATCCTTGCGGCAGTAGCTTGCGGAGAGTACGCATCCGTTGAGGAAGCCGCATCGAAGCTTGTTAAGGTCATCGACACCGTTGAGCCCGATCCCGCGATCGCTGCAAGATACGAGGAGCAGTACCGCAAGTTCGTGAAGATGTATCCCGCTTTGAAGGATATCTATTCCGAGATCTGAGAGAGGGCATTAAAGCCGTTATAAAATAATTTTGAACGTAAATGCAATAATCTTTACTGTATGATTTTGGCCGTCCGTATGATAAAATCATATACGTACGGCGGCCGGTTACCGCTGTTAATGACTGCCGATCAGGCAGCGTTATAAAAACTATAAAAGGAGAGCATGAAATGATCGATCTTGAGAAAGTAAAAAATATTCCGGACGTGAAGCTCGGAATCATTGCCGTCAGCCGTGACTGTTTCCCCATCAAGCTGTCGGAGAAGCGCCGTGCCGCCATCAAGAAGGCGTACAAGGGCGACCTCTATGAGTGTCCCGTTACCGTTGAGAACGAGGCAGATTACCTTAAGGCAGTTGCTGACGTTAACAAGGCAGGCTGCAACGCACTCGTTGTTTTCCTGGGCAATTTCGGACCCGAGACACCCGAGACTCTTATCGCTAAGAGCTTCGACGGACCCGTTATGTTCGTAGCCGCTGCAGAAGGCGACGGCGACCTGATCAACGGCCGCGGCGATGCTTACTGCGGTATGCTCAACTGCTCATATAACCTCGGAATGCGCCATCTGAAGGGCT
>CAMZAI010000196.1 GCA_947304065.1 uncultured Clostridia bacterium
CTGGCCTTTTGGGCTGCTATGAGCTTCTTTGAGCGGATATTGACCTGCTCCTCGTAGAAATTACGTGTACACTTGCTCATGCAGGGATGAGCGCAGATCGTACCGGTAATGTTCGGAACAGCGTTCTTCAGACCGATGACCTTCATTGCATCGAGATATCTGCCTGCTTCCACGAGTTTCATGTAAGCTGTGATGTCCTGATGGATAGGGCAGCCTTCCGAGCAGGGAGCGATAAAGCAGTCCGTGATCGGAACTTCCTTTTTAGACTTACGTGAAGGCGGGATCTTCACGGGTTTGGTATGGTGAGGATCCTTCTTTGCCTCTTCGACGAGGCGGGTTACTTCATCGGCGTTTACGCCGGTAAATGCGCGGTAATCAACCTTTGCGAATTCATCAGCGATCTGACGGACACGGTTATATCCGCCGGGCTTAAGTATGGTAGTTGCAAATGTGATGGGCCAGATGCCTGCGTTGTAGAGTTTCGTGATATTAAATGCGTCGGCACCGCCGGAGAAACTGATGCGGAGCTTGCCTGCAAAATCCTTTGAAAGTTTCATTGCAACGCTTAATGAGAGCGGATAGAGAGACTTTCCGGACATATACATTTCTTCGCTCGGAAGCTCGTTGCGCTTAACGTCTACGGGGAAGGTGTTGGTTATCTTAACGCCGAATTCAAGGCCCTTCCCGTCGGCGAGCTTTTGCAGACGCTGAAGCATCGGAACCGCAAGCTCGTACTGCATATCGTCCTCGAAATGGAAGCGGCCGAACTGTATGTAGTCATAGCCCATCTCATCGAGGGTCGCACGTGCGTAATCGTAGCCGAGGAGCGTGGGATTGCACTTGATGAATGTATTAACATGCTTCTCAGTGAGCAGGTAGGACGCGATCTTCTCGATATCCTCGGAGGGACATCCGTGAAGAGTGGAAAGCGTCGCGGAGGTGCAGACCTTCGGGGAGAATTTCTCAACATCCGCTGCCGTAACCTTCGAGAAATCGGAAATATGCGCGAGAACGTAATCCCTGCACTCCTTCCAGACCGGGGTATCGGAAGCGTCCTTTAAGCCCTCGATGAAATTATCGAGCTTCGGGAGCTTGATGCCCTCGAGATCGTAGCCGACGCTCATATTGAAGATAAAACCGTCGGGGGAGCCCAGTCCCAGTTCGATCGCCATGAGCTTCAATGCCCACCAGGCTTTCACATACTCGTCAAAGGCCTGCGGGACGGTCAGCTCGGTGGACCACTCGCAGTTGTAGCACTCATCCTCCGCAAGGATGCAGGGCTTCGCGACCGGAAGATCCTCGCCGTCGAGCTTCTGTACGGTCTTCAGCTCGAAGAAGCGGCAGCCTGCGAAATAAGCCGCGATGATGTTCTGAGCGAGCTGTGTGTTCGGGCCCGCCGCGGGACCGAAGGGAGTCTCGAGCTTCTCGCCGAAGATGGTGAGCTCACGTCCTGCGGGGGCAACGTATTTTTTATGGACGCCGTAAACGGTGCCGGATTTTTTATACTCTGTAAAGAGTCTTGTAATGAGATTCTCGAAAGGAATCGGGATCATTCTGTCACTCATTTGAATCCTCCTTTATTTTCCTGCATTTATCGAGTTCCAAAGCTTCTGTGAAACCTGTCTGCACTCTGCGTAGAACTTCTCTTCGTCAACTCCGAGCACCTCGCGGTTCTTCATGAGCACGCGGCCCGCGCATACCGTCGAGGTAACGTAGCGTCCGCTGATGCCGAAGAGGATGTGCCCGTTGCAATTGTCGCCGCTAAGAGGCGTGAGCGGGTTGTAATCGAGAGTGATGACGTCTGCCGAATAGCCGGGGATCAGGCGGCCGAACGGCGTCCTGAAGAATCTGCGGCCCATCTCGGCGTTGTTCTCGAAGAGCATCTGCGGAACCTCGCTCCATGCGACCGTGGGATCGCAGAGATTATGCTTGTGCAGGACGTTCGCAACTTTCATAGATTCGAACATGTCGTTGGTGTAGCCGTCGGTGCCGAGACCGGTCAGGATCCCCTTGCTCATGATCTTCAGGGTGGGAGGGCATCCGACTGCGTTGCCCATGTTCGACTCGGGATTATGAACGACCATGGTGTCCGTCTCTTTAATAAGGTCCATCTCGTGCTCGTTAACATAGATGCAGTGGCCGAGAATAGTGTGAGGACCGAGGATGTTGTGGTCCATCAGGCGGTCAACTATGCGCTTGTGGTGCTTGTGCAGGCAGTCGTGGAGGTCCTCGATGCCTTCAGCCACGTGGATGTGGTAGCCCGCGTCGCCCGGAAGCGCCGAAACGCACTTGTCGAGGGTCTTGTCGGAAAGAGTGAACTGCGCGTGCATTCCGAACATTCCGGCAAGCATGTCCGAGTCGTCCTTGCTGCAGTAATTAATGAAATCAACGTTCTCTTTGATGGCCTGGTCGCACTTCTCCTCGCCGTCGCGGTCGGAGGTCTCGTAGCACAGGCAGGAGCGGATGCCGTACTTCTTCGATTCTTCGGCTATCGCGAAAAGGGAGCCGGGGATCTCGCCGAAGCTGGCGTGATGGTCGAAGATGGTCGTGCAGCCGTTCTTTATGCAGTCAATGTAGGTGGCGGCCGCCGAATAGCGGGTGCCCTCGAGAGTGAGGTTCCTGTCTATGGTCCACCACATGCCGTCCAGGATGTCAAGGAAGCCTTTGGGATTGTAGCCCTTGATGGAAATGCCGCGCGACATCGCGCTGTAGATATGATTGTGGGCGTTGATCATGCCGGGCATGATGAGTCCGCCTTTTGCGTCGATGAACTCAGCCGAAGGATATTTGGTCTTCAGCGCCTCATATTCGCCGACCTCAACGATCACCTTCCCGTCGCAGACAACGGCGCCTTTTTCAATGAAGGGATGAGAACTGTCCCTGGTTATGACACGTCCGTTTCCGATAAGTAACATAAATGGCCTCCTTTGTAAAAAATGTCTAAAAAACACTTCTAAAACCCTGATTCCTTTAATAAATTTTACCATCCGAAACGCGTTTTTTCAAGTTGTTTTGCGACAAACTGAAAAAATTTTTTGGAAAAGCCTAAAAATAATTGTGCATGACTATTGCAATTTTGAGTATCTGTGCTATATTAAAAATAAGCGAAAAAATAAGGAATGGAGGATAATCGCATGATTGATCTAACGAGAAATGAACAGGTGCTTCAGAAAAACATTGACCGTGCACGTGAGAGAAATATAATTCTCCCCACCTTTGAGCAGATGAGGGATCCCAACAAGATCCCGGAGAAGATCCGCGAGAAATTAAAGGATGTGGGACTCTGGGATATCAATCCCCTTAACCTTTTCAGGATTACCTGGCATAACGAGCCGAAGGAGAGCGGCGGACAGTTTGGAAATCCCAATTTCCTTGTACTTCCCAAGGAGCTCACCGGCGTGGATGCGAAGATCATCTGCATGATCGGTAAGTGGTTCCCGACCGGATGCCATAAGGTAGGTGCGTCCATCGGATGCCTTCTTCCCAGACTTGTTACAGGTCAGTTCGATTCCACATATCATAAGGCTGTTTGGCCTTCCACCGGTAACTACTGCCGCGGCGGCGCATTCGATTCGAAGCTGCTTTCATGCTATTCGATCGCGATCCTGCCCGCAGAGATGAGTAAGGAGCGTTTCGACTGGCTTTCAACCGTTGCCAGCGAGACCATCGCTACGCCCGGCTGCGAGAGTAATGTTAAGGAGATCTTCGACAAGACATGGGAGCTTCGCAACACCCGTGAGGACGTAATGATCTTCAACCAGTTCGAGGAGATGGGCAATCACCTCTGGCATTACAATATCACCGGCCCCGCTATCGAGGAAGCATTTAACCTCATGAAGAATGAGAAGTCCAATTTCGCGGGCGCTTGCTTCACTTCGGGTTCCGCAGGCACCACGGCCGCAGGCGATTACTTAAAGACCGTATTCCCGAACGCAAAGTGCGCTACGGGTGAGGCTCTCCAATGCCCGACTCTGCTGAACAACGGATTCGGCGGACACCGCATCGAGGGTATCGGCGACAAGCATGTACCGTGGATCCACAATGTTAAGAACTGCGATATGGTCATCGACATCGACGACGAGGACAGCCAGCAGCTCATCCGCTTCTTCAATGAGAAGGCGGGCCGCGACTACCTTATCAATAAGAGACATGTTGATCCCGAGCTGGTTAACAAGCTTGATTACCTCGGAATTTCCGGCATTGCGAACATCCTTTGCTGCATCAAGTTCGCGAAGTACTACGAGCTTACCGAGAACGACGTTGTTGCCACCGTTCTTACCGACTCGGCTGTTATGTACGCTTCCCGCATCAAGGAGCTGCAGGACGCTGACGGCGAGTACAACGAGGCGGTTGCCGAGATGCGCTTCAAGCAGCACATCCTTGGCATGAGAACCGACTACATGAAGGAACTCACCTACATCGACCGCAAGACCATCCACAACCTTAAGTACTATACATGGGTTGAGCAGCAGGGCAAGAAGACCGAGGAGCTGAACGCACTCTGGTACGATCCCGAGCATACATGGAAGGCTGTTGAGAACCAGGCCGGCGAGATCGATGC
>CAMZAI010000197.1 GCA_947304065.1 uncultured Clostridia bacterium
GCCTTGACAGTCATTCCGGCATAGGAGGCAGACCCGTCCTTGTTCAGCACGATATCGATCGTCTTTCCCGCAGAGTTCTTATGCCCCTGCATCGCCTTGACGGTGAGCACGATAAACTCAGAGCGCTTCACCTTCGCGGCAGCTTCGGTCTTGGTAGCAGGCTTAATGCCTACGATGCCGAGCACCAGCGTGAGCATGAGCAGAGTAGCGATAACTCGTTTCAATCCATTCTTCATACCTTTTCTCCTTTAAATATTCTCAGGCTGCTCTTTTCCTTCCCCGATACCGGGGCCGCGGTATAGCGCCGCGGCTTATCGGGGATACTACGGAGGTGCAAGAGAGAAAAAAGCAGTCTGTAGCTTGCCTAAAGTAATCATTACACCTCTATATATATTATCAGCAGGGAAGGGGGTTTTTGCAAAAAGTTTTTGTTTTTATACCGCTAATTTATCGAGCGTGTCGGACAATTGCTGCACATACAGGCCGGTCATCGCATGTGACGGTCCTTTTTTCCGGTGCGGCGGCTCGGGTGTGGCGTAGCTTTTTCACGCCTGTAACAGTCGACAGGGTGCATGCCTGCAGGCAGGTTTTTCTGTTCCGTAAAGTAACGTCGTAGTTTTTCTTAGCTTTCGCCCGGTCTCAAGGGCAAAAATACACGGATGTATTTTTAGCCGTCATGAGGCATGGACGCCGAATGGCGGCGGCCCTGTGACCTGGCAAGAACCATACCGCGAAAGCTTAGAAAAACACGAGGTTACGGTGAGGAACAGAAAAAGCTGTCCGTTGCAGCTGCATGCACACAGGTAACTGCCATGCGTGAAAAAGCAGGGCAGCCGCACCGGCGCAAAAAAAGGCCGTCGCATGAATTTGCGACGGCCCGTATAAGAGCTGGTTTATTCTTTTTTCTTCGATCCGGTCGTCGGCTCTTCATCACTGAAGAATTTATCCACGAGCTTCCCGATCATCTGCTTCTTCATGTGTACATCAAAGCAGAGCATGGCGACAAACGCGAACTTCCGAAGGATAGCCGCTTCTTCCTCGTCCTCGACATCCTCGAACGATACGCAGGACTTCTCATACTTACGGATAACGTCCTTCGTGATGATCGAACTCTGTTCCTTCTCGATCCTGAATATCTCAGAGTAGATATCCTCGAGGCTGACGCCCTCGGACTCCTTCTTCCGGTCCGCCTTAAAGAAATGGGTAGTGAGCGGATTAAGGATGGCCTTCGTATCACTGATCGAAAGGATATTCTTCAGGTAGTAGATAAACAGAAGGATGTATATGTGGTCCTTCGAGTATTTCTTCTTTTCGGGCGAAGGAAGCAGGCTGTTCTTCGTGTAGTTGTTGATCATGGTCTTCGTAAGGAGTTTGTCGTCGCTGTAGCGCTTTGACGACTCCAGATACTCGTCCATAAAGGTCGTGACCTGATCCATATAGAGATCGATGTTCGGCACGTCACCGGGCTGAACATAGTTGATCTCCTTCATCATCGCGATGAGAGCCTCTATGTAATGGTTTTCGTTAGACATCAGCCTTCAGTATCCTCTTCCTCTTCGTCAAAATCTTCCTCGTCGAAGTCATCAACATAATCGGGGAACATAAATCTGTATACGCAGAAAGCGATGCCTGCTACGGCAGCAACCGCACCGATGACCGCAAGTGCCACGATCCAGCCGTTGGTCTTCTTCTCGGGCTTCGGCTCTTCCTTATGAAGGATCTCGTTAAGCTTAGTGGTAGCGAGAACGTTCGTAACCACATCGTTCATCTTCTCGAGAGCTGCATCCTTACCGTTCAAAACCTTCTCCAAATTCAACATATCAATGTCCCTCCTTTTTAGAATCGGCTTTCAGCCGATTCTGATTCCTTACCTTACACGCCACTAGCGTACAAGGCTACTCTTTATTTAGGCCCCGGATAAAGGGCTGATAATTGAGTTTTTAACAGATAAATTATAGCATACGTACCTGTAAAAGTAAATCACAAGTTTTTCAAAACCACGTGTCGTGGCATGATGTTCACAGTTTCTCAAGTTTGGCAAACGAAGCCTTCATTTTCCTGCTGCCGTTCGCAAAATCCACGGTTACTTCCCAGTCGCTGTCACCCTTTTCGAGCGCCGTTACAGTGCCTTCTCCAAACTTCACATGACGCACTCTGTCGCCGACATCGTACGAGGGTTTCTCGCCTGAGCCTTTCATCCCTTTCGAGACCAGACCGAGCAGATCCGCCATGCTCTTCTTCGGGGACGCCGGCGTGGTCTTCGCCCTGCTGCCGTACTCCGCACCGCCGCGGTACGCGCTTTCATATCCTCCGGAGAAGCCGCCCGAATATCCGCTTCTGCGCGATCCGCCGTCAAAGTCGCTGTCATAGCCTCCTCTGCGCGACGGGCTCTCAAAGGTTCCGCTCTCCGCACTGTACCTGCGTTTCATGCCGTCGTCACGGTTCAGCCTCGTATTCAGCTGGCTGCCCGTCACTTTGACCATGCCCTTCGGGATCTCATGCACAAATCTCGACACGCCGTTAAACTGCAGCTCGCCGCGCATCATCCTCTGTTTGCAGTAAGTGAGCGTCAGATGCTCTCGCGCTCTGGTAATGCCAACATAGCAAAGTCTGCGCTCCTCTTCGATCTCCTCTGCGGGATTGTCAGCATTTATCGACATATATCCGGGGAAAATGCCCTCCTCCATGCCGACCATATATACATTCGGGAATTCAAGTCCCTTCGCGCTGTGAAGAGTCATCAGCAGCACGCGGTTCTCACCCTCTTCGTAACTGTCGATATCCGCGACAAGAGTCACTTCATCGAGGAAGCCTGCCAGAGTCGGCGCTTCAACGCTCTCCTCGTAGCTGTCCTCATAATCGGTGATCTTCGTGATCAGTTCGTTGATGTTCTCGATGCGCTCCTGGACCTTCTCCTCGTCATCCTCCTCACCCAGATAATCAATATACTGGGTAGCCTCAAGGATCTCATCGATGATATCTCGGAGCCTGAACGCTCCGGCAAGCTTCGACTTAAGCCCCTCTATGAGGCTTACGAACCTGTCGATCTTCGGGACCGCCCTCTCTATGCCCGGGATAAACGGCGCCCTGGCAAGGGCATCGTAAAACGTGCAGCCGTTCTCCTCCGCATAGGCGTCGAGCCTCTCTATCGTGGCGGCACCGATACCGCGCTTCGGAACATTAATGATCCTTTTTACGGCGACGGAATCCGAGCCGCCCGCCATCGTGCGCAGATAGGCCAGGATGTCCTTTATTTCCTTGCGCTGGTAGAAGTTCTGCCCGCCGATGATCCTGTAAGGGATGTTCCTGTATACAAGCTTCTCCTCGAAACTTCTCGACTGAGCGTTCGTCCTGTAGAGGATCGCGAAGTCCTTATACTCGTAAAAGCCCTCGCGCACCGCGGAAGCGATATCGCTCACCACGCCCTGTGCCTCTTCATTATCATCGCGGCAGCATCTGAGCTCTACCACGCTGCCCTCGTCGTTCTGCGTCCAGAGGCGCTTTTCCTTACGGCCGACATTGTTCGCAATGACGTCGTTCGCTACGTCTAGGATATTCTTCGTCGAGCGGTAATTCTCCTCCAGCCTGATAGTCTTCGCGTCGGTATATGTCTTCTCGAAATCGAGAATATTGCGGATATTCGCGCCGCGGAACTTGTAAATGCTCTGATCGTCGTCGCCTACGACGCAGAGATTCCGTTCAACCTCACCGTACTCGTTGGTATGCTGCGCGAGCAGGCGGATGAGCTCGAACTGAGCCGAGTTCGTGTCCTGATACTCGTCCACCAGAATATATTCGAAGCGGCGTCTGTAATACGCGAGCGCCTCTCCGTTCATCCTGAACAGCTCTATCGTCTTAAAGATCAGATCGTCAAAATCAAGCGCGTTGTTCGCCTTAAGGCGCTTCTGATATTCCTTATAGCATGTCGCATACAGGCGCATGCTTTTGTCGCCTCCCGCCTGTATCTCGAAATCGTCCGGACCGATCAGCTCATCTTTTGCCGATGAGATCACCCCGAGCACGGTCTTCTCTTTATGCTTCTTCGGATCGATGGCGAGCGTCCTGAATACATCCTTCATCACGCTCTTCTGATCGTCCGCGTCGTAGATGACGAAGTCGCGGCCGTAGCCGATCGTATCTATAAATCTGCGCAGTATGCGAACGCATGATGAGTGGAAAGTGCTGACCCAGATGCTCTCCGCCCCCGGACCTACCAGCCTCGCAACACGCTCCTTCATCTCTCCCGCTGCCTTATTTGTAAATGTTAGCGCGATGATCGAGTAGGGCGAAACGCCGCGCTCCGCTATCAGATACGCGATCCTGTGCGTCAGCACGCGCGTCTTCCCCGATCCCGCGCCGGCCAAAATAAGAAGCGGTCCGTTCCCGTGGAGCACCGCTTCCTTCTGCATGTCGTTAAGTCCGTCCAATAATTCACTCACAGCAAAACCTCATAACTCTTTCTGATCTGTTTACGACCATTATACCCGAAAGTTTGTTCTATATCAATGATAAAAAAGATTTTTT
>CAMZAI010000198.1 GCA_947304065.1 uncultured Clostridia bacterium
GCCGAGAACGGCCCCGGAAGCGCACCGACGCCGCGGTGATCCCCGAAGAAATCGCTGTCGAACGTGATCGGGCTTCCGTCGGGATTCTCGAAGCGCTGCTCGGGCTCAAAGGCCTTTCCGAGTGTTTCGGTCGTGATGATGTCTACGCTGAAATCTTTCAGGAAATCGTAAACATTGGTCTTCAGAACCTTCCTGCCATCCTTATCCGAGAGCTCCACATCTATATGATCGTTAACATTGCTCAGATAAGTCTTGTCATGTTTACTGATGTCTGCGCCGTTAAAGTACGCATTGCCGCCGACCCATACGGGCAGATGGCCGAAGTGCGCCTCGGCCAGACCTCTCATGTCGGGTTTGTCTTTATTCGCGAAAGGAGCATACCATTCCTCGTATGAAGGGAAGATGTCGAAGCAGGCAGTGCCTACGCGCTCATAGTCGTTATTTGCGGGAGTCTTTGTCTCATCCGTTACGGGATAGTGCTGGATGAAGATATTGTTGTAAATACGGTCGTCGCCGTGAAGGATGGTCATGAAGCCCGCAACCTCTGTCCTGTGACGGATGTGGTAAGGGGTGTAACGGGGCTCACGCTGGCCGTTAATAACGCTGTCTACGCCCGAATTGATAAGGCCGAAGGAGCCGAGCATCAGATTGTGTACGCAGGCAATGCCCTGGCTCGGGATAACTACCGAAACCTTCGAGAGCAGAACATTATTATCGATCAGTGTCGGGCCGTGACCTACTTCGATGAAGATATCACAGTTGAACATCGCGCCGAGCGAATGCTCGCGTCCCTCGGGGCGGTGGTTGTCATGCATGAGGTTTTGGGTGATACGTGCGCCCTGGGCCTGCCAGTCGCACCATACGCCCATGATACAGTTGTGGATATGATTGCGCCTGATCGTAACGTCAATTGCTGCATGAAGCTTAATGCCCGCGGTCTCAGCGCCGCCGAGCTGCTGCGAGGTGCAGACGTCATGGATATGGCAGTCCTCGATGGTAGAGAATACGCCGCCCATACGGCCTACGATACCGGTCTGCTCACAGTGATGGATATGGCAGCGGCGGATGATATGGCTGCCGACACGCTCTTTAAGCCAGCCGTGGTACTGACCGCGGCACACTGCGTCGCGCTCCATCTGGGTGGGGCTCTTTACAAGATTCTTTGTGAAATACATGTCATTCTCGGGATCGTAGTACTTACCGAGAGAAATACCGCAGCAGCGGCTGTTGCTGATCTCGCAGTCCTCGATGATCCAGCCTTTGCTCCAGTGAGGACCGATCATTCCGTCCTGGTAAGCTGCGGGAGGAGCCCATGTGGTAGCTGCCTTTGTGATCAGGAATCCGCTGACGGTAATGTAGCCCACGCCGACCTTTTCGGGCATGAAGCAGTTACGTCTTACGGTGAATTCAACCTTCTCGGCGTTGGGGTCTTTGCCCTTGAAATTCGCATAGAGCACGGTCGTATCACCGTCCTGCTCCGTGTACCATTTGTATGTAGAAGCCTCCCGGTCCCATGCACCGGGATCGGCCTCGCCTTTTATACATTCATCAAGCGATACTGCCTCGTACATCATCGAGTCATTCAAAAAAACAGAGCCTGTATGACGAATGATCGGAGAGAAGTACCAGTCGCCGTAAACGCGTGTGGTGTAGGGATTATATGCGCCGAAAATGCTGTTACCGACTCTTACGGTCCATACATCGCCCTCATACTTCGTCCAGCCCGAGATCAGCTCGGCACCTGTGATCACGGCGCCCAGAGGCTCCTCGGAGCGGTATGTGATGCGGGCGTCCTTTGTTCCCGCATGCTTCGGATTTACATACTCGCGGTATATGCCGGGCGCAACAAGCACCTCATCTCCCGGCACAGCGATCCTTGCCGCATCGTTGATCCTCTTAAAAGGCATTTCTTTTGTTCCGTTTCCGTCGCTCTTTGCGCCGGCGTTGACATAATACTTCATGCAGTATGCTCCTTTCGGGAAAATATTAAAAAGTACCTTGAAAATATTCTAACTTTCAGACGCCGGATCCTCAATGTGCTATATTGCTTTTTGCATGGCAATTACTGCTAATTCTTTTATTGACGGGTACTTTGCACGGGATGTAAAATTATCCTGTAAGTAACATATTATTGCGAAAAGGAGATAGTTATGCTGGGAGTATGTCTGCTGTTTGTCGGGATCGTTCTGATCAATAACGGAGCATGTACGCTGCTGAAGGCCGATAAAAAAGCCGCGGCGGTCATGAACATTTTTGTCGGAACGCTGTCGCTGTTCATCAATTTCGTAAGCCTTGTAAAGGGAGATTATTACGCGGCCGGCACGGGTCTGCTGTTCGGCTTCACATATCTGTTCGTGGCCGCGATGGATATCTGGGACCTCGATACGAAGCCGTTTGCGCTGTTCTCGACTTTTGTAGCGGTCAATGCCGTGATATTCGGCATCATTGAGGGTATTACGGGCCTTCCGGCTCTGGGCATCACAGCCGATTGGAGATGGGCCGCTATATGGTGGCTCTGGGCTGTTCTCTGGGGCAGTGCATTTGTCACGGATATACTCAAAAAGGACCTTGGGAAATTCGTGCCGATACTGCAGGTTTTTGAAGGCATAGTTACCGCATGGGTACCCGGGATCATGCTGCTCACGGGGCAGTGGTAGAAAAACCTTTACAAATCCCCGTTTTATTATAAAATAAGAGTGTTTCAGAATTATATCTCAGGAGGACGATTATGAAATTTTGTGCTTTTTGCGGAAGGCAGCTGCAGGACGATGAAGTCTGCACATGCCGTGATGCTCAGAAGCCTGCGGAAGAAGTAAAAGCTGCAGGTGAGAATATTCAGGAGAACGTGACGGAGGCGGCGTCAGCTGCGGCGGAGACCGCTCAGAACGCTGCACCCGCTTATGATTACGCGCCTTACCAGTCGAGCGCTCCTGCGCCCAAGGCTCCCAAGAAGTGGCTTATCCCCGTGCTCTGCGCAGCAGGCGTTCTCGCGGTGGCCGCTATCGTTGTGCTGGCTGTTTCGATACTCGGCGGATCGAAGTCGAAGGTCGGAAAGGCTATGTCGAAGACCTTTGGCGATGCAGGTTATCTTGCAAAGGATCTCGGCGCATTCAACTATGATTCCGGCAAATATTCGCTCACTGTGAGCGGCAAGTATGAGAAGCTCGAATTAGGTCTCGGCGTTTCGATGAACAGCAGCGAGATGCAGATGAGCGTTTCGTTAAAGGACGGCAAGGATGTCGATCTTTCGGCTGTTGTAGGCCTCGACAAGAACGCTGTGAAGGCAAAGCTTAACGGCACCGATTACAAGAAGGTTCTCGTTTACGATTACAAGAGCGACGACAAGGACGGCCTTGAGGAACTCGCCGGAGCAGATACCATTAAGACTGTCGATGAAGCGATCGCAGCTTTCTATGATTCACTCGGAAAGAACAAGACTTCGGGCGAAAAGTATGAGAAAGTCTTTTCAAAGTGGTTCAACGATCTGAAGTTTAAGAAGGTTGACGCGAAGAGCATCAAGGTAAACGGCGAGAAGCGCGAGTGCAAGGGCTACCGCACGGAGATCACTTCCGACGATGTTATGGAGCTTCTCGAGGAAGTAGCGGATCTTATTGAAAAGGACGCCGCTGACGCTTTTGAACAGTTTGGATATAAGGATATTGACGATCTACTCGAGGATGTTGAGGATGAGATCGAAAAGATGGATGAAGCAGAGCTTACTTTCTATCTCTATAAGGATATGATCGCAGGCATCGTAGTTGAGGCTGAAGACGACGCTCTTTACGCAGAGTTCAACGGCGGAGATTACAGACTCCAGAATTTCGCCGTATATAACGGCAAGAAGAAAGACGACAGCAAGATCCTGCTCAAGGGCAGCGGAAAGACCAACGACAGCAAGGAGAGCATGACGATCGAAGTTCCCGATGAGTATTCGATGAGCTACTCATACGACAAGAAGTCGGGCAAGTTCGAGATCTCCGCTCAGCAGTACAGCTACTGGTACGGCGGAATGTCGGATGTATTCACCTTCAAGGGAACTCTTGAGTGCAGCAAGTCGTCCGTTTCACTTACCGTTAAGGAGATCAATGTGAGCGGAACCACGATCCCTGTTGACAAGCTCCAGATCACCGTTTCCTCAAAGGATGACATGCAGAGCATGAAGGGCACCGAGTTCAATGTTGACAAGGCTGATGAGGACGATCTGAAGGAAGAACTCACCGAGATGTATGAGAGTCTCTATGAGGTGATCCAGGAGAGCGATACGCTTTCGAGCCTGCTCGGTTCACTCGGAAGACTGTTCTGAGTATTTGAAACATAGTGCGGTATATCAAAAGTAAATTATCTCCTTGACAAAGATTTTTGCTTTTGATATACTCACTTTTGTTGGTTATGTGCAGATGCATTCTGCCTGCCGCAATTAAATATCGAACATATAAGTTCGACACTCGGAGAAGTACTCAAGAGGCCGAAGAGGCGCCCCTGCTAAGGGTGTAGGTCGTTT
>CAMZAI010000199.1 GCA_947304065.1 uncultured Clostridia bacterium
GTTTTACTCCTTCCGGCGAGGTAAAGAATCTGACGGTAGGATCGACGCCCATCGATTTCGCTTACAGCATCCACAGTGCGGTCGGCAACAAGATGGTCGGCGCCCGCGTCAACAATAAGCTGGTACCTATAGAATACACAATCCAGAACGGCGATCAGGTCGAGATCATTACTTCGCAGAACTCGAAGGGACCTTCGCGCGACTGGCTGAAGATCGTTAAGACCACACAGGCAAAGAACAAGATAAATCAGTGGTTCAAGTCCGAATTCAAGGAAGAGAACATCGTCCGAGGAAAGGATCTTGTGCTGAACTACTGCAAGACAAAGGGCATCGATCCCGCAGATATCTTAAAGCCCGAATTTGAGGCCGCGGTACTGCGCAAATACGGTTACCGCGAGTGGGATTCGGTATACGCCTCGATCGGACACGGCGGCTTAAAGGAAGGCCAGATAGTAGCCCGCCTTCAGGAAGAATACGAGAAGACGAAGCGTAAGGAGATGACCGACGCGAATGTCCTCGAATCCTTTGCAGACGTTAATTTCGAAAGAAAGCCCATTCTGGCCGCAAAGGGAAGCATTATCGTGCAGGGAGTCAACGACGTTGCGGTGCATTTCTCCAAGTGCTGCTCGCCCGTGCCCGGCGACGAGATATGCGGATTCGTAACCCGTGGACGCGGAGTTTCGATACACCGTACCGATTGCATCAACATCATGACTCTTTCCGAAGAGGAGAGAGCGCGCCTGATCCCCGCCGAGTGGAATGAGGCGAAGAACCAGGCAGGCGACGAGGTATTCTCCACCGAGATCAATCTTTACGTGAAGAACAGATCCGGCGTACTGCTCGATATTTCCAAGATCACTACGGAAAACCATATCGATGTTACTTCGATGAACGCCAGGACCAGCAAGCAGGGCATCGCGACCGTTACGATCGGTTTCAGCGTAAAGGACCGCGAGACTCTTGCGACGATCACATCAAAACTGAGAAATATAGAAGGTGTTATAGACATTCAGAGAAGCATGGGATAATAACCGACCCCCACAGAAAGGAGCCGATTATGGGCATATGGGAAATGAGCGGAAATTACGGAGGAGAACAGGAAGTATTCCGCCGGAACAAGCTGCTGCTTAAATGCATTCAGGTAGGCCTGTTCTGCACAAACTGCTATCTGGTAATGAACGAGGACACTTCGGAAGGCCTGATCATCGATCCGGGCGCCGATCCGATCAAGATCTGCTACGCGATCGACGATATGGGCATGATCCCCGTTGCCATTTTGCTCACGCACGGTCATTTTGACCATATCATGGCGGTCAACGAGCTTAAGCGCAAATACGATATCAGGGTGTTCATCCTTGACGCCGAGAAAAAGCTTCTTTCGGATCCCGTGCTTAACAGCTCGAACGGTCTGATAAAACAGCCCTATACCACTTCGGCGGATGTCTTTCTCGAAGACAATGACAGCGTGGTGCTCGCAGGGCTTACGATCAAGGTTATCGCTACGCCCGGCCATACCGTGGGCGGCGCATGCTATCATCTTTCGAAGCAGAAGATCCTGTTCAGCGGCGACACGCTCTTTTACGAGAGCATCGGCCGCAGCGATCTTCCGACCGGCGATTCCGATCTTCTGATCAAATCGGTAAGGACCAGACTGGCAGTGCTTCCGGAAGATACCTTTGTGCTTCCCGGACACGGCGTTACGACGTCTATAGGACACGAAAAACGGTGCAATTCATACATGCGGAGCAATAAGTATAATGAATGAACCCAATGTGGCGATAAATATGTCGGGACTTGACTTCAGACAGGACGTCGAGCCCCTGATCAAAGAGTTTTACCCGCTGCTGTACAATGAGGCGGGAGCGGTAAGAATAGATTTTGAACTGGCAGAAGATGAGATGGTGCTCTCAGTGGCGGAAGAACCCTGCGGACAGGGGTCGGAGTCTGCAGCATCCGTTGAGCCTGCGGACAGGATAACCGAGGGCTTTTCTTCGGAAGAAGAGAAGCCTAAGCTTCGTCACCGCGCGTACAGGAACCAGCTGCTCAGGGCGCTGTACAGGCTGCTTTCAAAACATACGGGGAAGACGCTGCCGTGGGGAACGCTCACGGGAGTCAGACCCACCAAGCTGATATTTGAAAGGATAGAGAGAGGCGAAGCGAAGCATCTGCAGTTCATGGACGAGAACTATTATGTTTCGAAGGAAAAGGCCGCTCTTGCAACCAGGATCGCGGCGGTAGAGTATCAGCTGCTAAATGCGATCGACTATCAAAAAGGCTACAGTCTTTATATCGGGATCCCTTTCTGCCCGAGCATATGCAATTACTGTTCGTTCGGCTCGCATCCGATCTCGAGATTCGCAGACTGCGTAGAGCCTTATATCGAGGCTCTTAAAAAGGAGATTAAAGCAGTATCGGGATGCTTCCCCGGAAGGACTCTCGAGACCGTGTATTTCGGCGGAGGAACCCCTACATCCGTTTCGGCGGAACAACTGAGGAGCCTGATCCGCTGCGTTAAAGAGAATTTTGATATAAGCGGCGTCAGAGAGTTTACCGTTGAAGCCGGAAGGCCCGACAGTATTACCGAAGATAAGCTTCGGATGCTGCTGGAAGAGGGTATTACAAGGATATCCATAAATCCGCAGTCGATGGTGGAACGCACGCTTGAGACGATAGGCAGGAAGCATACTGCCGCACAGGTCCGGGATGCGTTCGCGCTGGCAAGGAGTCTCGGTTTTGACAATATCAACATGGACCTGATAGCCGGCCTTACGGGCGAGGATATCGACGATTTCAAATATACGCTTTCAGAGATAGAAAAGCTCGATCCCGACAGCGTGACGGTACATACGCTCGCCAGAAAGCGGGCCGCGAGGCTTACTACCGAAGGAGAGCTCTATGAGGGCAATGAAGCGAAGGACGTTGCGCTGATGGTCGAGACGGCTGCCTCGTTCATGAAGGACCACGGCTATGAGCCCTACTATCTGTACCGGCAGAAGAATATGACCGACAATCTGGAGAATGTGGGTTACGCCCGCCCCGGTAAGGAAGGTCTCTACAATATCCTGATCATGGAAGAGAAGCAGATCATCCTGGCCTGCGGCTCCGGAGCTTCGAGCAAGTTCGTCCGTGATGCGGGGGACAAGCGCTTTGAGAGAGTCGAGAATGTAAAGAATGTTCATGAATACACAGACCGGATAGACGAAATGATCGCGCGCAAGCTGGATTACATAGCTGAGCACGGTATTTCATGATTGGAAGGAATACGGGTAATCATTATGATGATCAAGGAAAAACCTGAGCTGATGCGTCTGTTCAATGTTGATGCGGAGTACGCAGAGGACGTTGAGGATGCGATCAACCACGGTTATGTAGTATCGTTTTTATCCCGAAGACTGGCGGAAACGCTCGGGCATGACGAAGCGTACTGCGACATGATCGCGGACGCGGGACTCCTGCACGATATCGGCAAACTGCAGCTCAGCGACAAGATGTACGGAAGAAAGAAGGAGCTGCTGCGCATCGAGGAGATGAAGTATGTAAGACAGTATCCTGAACTCAGCTATAAGGTACTCTGCGAACAGCAGGCCGGAACCGAGGAACTGAGAAGGATCGTACTTCATCAGCGCGAGAACTTTGACGGTTCGGGATATCCCGATAAGCTTGCCGGAGAGGCGATCCCGCTGGGTTCAAGGATCATAAGGATATGCGACGTGTATGTGGCTCTGATCTCCGATCGACCCTACCGTAAGGCTTTCGATTCGTCCACAGCGATGGAACTCATGATAGAAGAGGTAAAGAACTTTGATATGAAGGCTTTTCTCGGTTTCATGCGCCTCGCCCATGAGGATGATTTCGGCAAGATACATGAGTACGTGGACCGCATCAACAGGACAAAGAACTACGATTATTCAGCGATCTATTCAGCGTGATCTTTGATAATAGTCTTTTAAAATATTTTTTAAATAGATATTGACATCCTCCTTGCGGGTATCTTATAATGTGCATAGTTTAAAAATATTTTTAAATAGCGCATTATTGTTTATCTCAACAGGAGGATTTTTATATGATAGCGTCAAATACATTTTTTGCATTGGAAATGATGATCGGCTTCGGCCTGCTTTTCCCTCTGCTCATTGCGTATGTATGGATAAAAACTCAGAAGGAGAAGGTGTCCACAGTTCTGACAGGAGCGGCCACATGGTTCCTGTTCGCCGTGATCCTTGAAGCGATACCGAAGTTCTTTTTGTTCAATTCGGCGACATCGATCGGCAGCAAGGTAATGAGCTCGCCGGTGCTGTATGTTGTGTTCGGAATACTGCTTGCCGGGATCTTTGAAGAGACGGGCCGTTTTATCGCATTCAGGACAGTACTGAAGAACAGGAAAAACCGCGAGACGGGAGTTTCCCACGGAATAGGACACGGCGGTATGGAAGCGGCA